>QZKU01000079.1 GCA_003598085.1 Candidatus Abyssobacteria bacterium SURF_5 | reverse complement strand
GTTTTTCACGGGCTATCGGCCGCAGTTTTACTTCCGCACCACGGACGTGACGGGGAACCTGGCGCTTCCGGAGGGAGTGGAGATGGTGATGCCGGGCGATAACATACGGATCGAAGTGGACCTGATCACGCCGATCGCGATGGAAAAAGAGCTCCGTTTCGCTATCCGCGAAGGCGGGCGCACCGTCGGGGCAGGCGTCGTCTCTGACATTATCGAATAAATCGGACAAGGAGAAGTATGGCGGAAAGCCAAAAAATACGGATCAGGCTGAAAGCCTATGATCATAGAATACTCGACCAGTCAACCAGCGAGATCGTCGATACGTGCAGGCGGACGGGAGCCCGGGTCTCCGGCCCAATCCCCCTGCCTACCTCGCGCAACATCTTCACTGTGCTGCGCTCTCCGCATGTCGACAAGAAGTCTCGCGAGCAGTTCGAAATCCGCACGCATAAACGGTTGATCGATATCATTGAGCCAACCGCGCAGACTGTCGACGCATTGATGAAGCTCGATCTGCCGGCCGGTGTCAACGTCGAGATTAAACTGTAGGTATTGGAACGAGCGCGCCGCCGAATCCGGCTGTGCGGCATCGCCGCCGCCTTCCGGGCAAGGTTGGCCCGCCGATGGTACGAAAGGGCAAGGTCGTGTTTGGTTTGCTCGGAAAAAAAATTGGAATGTCACAGGTATTTACTGAAGAGGGGAACCTTGTGCCCGTGACAGTCCTGGAAGTCGGGCCGTGTGCGGTGACGCAGTTGAAAAACAACGAGCGTGATGGATACGAAGCCGTTCAATTGGGATTCGCCGAAAAAAAGCGAAACGTGACGAAGCCGCTTCAGGGCCATTTCAAGCGCGCGGGCGTTTCATCAAGGCGCCACTTAAGGGAGTTCTCACTTTCTCCTTCAGTCGAGTTGAAGGAGGGCGCCGAAGTGCGGGCCGACGTCTTTACTGCGGGCGACCTGGTAGATGTCAGCGGCACCACCAAAGGGCGGGGATTCGCAGGCGTCGTGCGGCGGTACAAGTTCGGAGGAGGCCCCGCCAGTCACGGACACACCTCCCACAGGCGCGTCGGCTCTATCGGCCAATGCGCCGATACCTCAGAAGTCTGGAAAGGGAAAGGGATGCCCGGCCACATGGGAGCCGTCAGACGTACCATTCAAAACCTGAAAGTCGTCAAAGTGGACGGCGAAAAGAACCTCCTGCTGGTCCAGGGGGCGGTGCCGGGACCGAACGGGGGCATGATTGAAATTCGCAGCGCGATAAAGGGATCGGGCAAAGCAGTGAAAGGGAAGAGCTGAGATGGCAGAGTCCGTCCTGTATGCAACTAATGGTTCGCAGCTCGGAACTATCGAGCTCAGCGACGACATATTCGGGCAGAGGCCCAATGAGGCGGTCGTGCACCAGGTAGTGGTGGCCCAGCAGGCCGGTCTGCGCCAGGGAACCGCCGATACCAAGGAACGAGGGGAAGTCGCCGGAAGCACCAAGAAGCTCTGGAGGCAGAAGGGGACCGGCCGTGCCCGCGTAGGCAGCGGGAAATCTCCTCATTGGAGAGGCGGCGGAACAGCCTTCGGGCCGCACCCGCGCGATTATTCGCAGGCGCTCCCAAAAAAGATGCGCCGTGGCGCGCTCGTTTCGTTACTCGCCGACAGGCTGCAGGAAGGGCGCCTGTTCGTGCTGAACGAATTGAAGCTCGATACGCCGAAAACAAAAGAACTTCTGACCATTCTCCGGCGCCTGAACATCATGAAAAGTTGCCTGATTGTCACTGAAGCGCCCGATAAAAACGTGCGTCTTTCTGCGAGAAACATCCCGGGTGTCGACCAGGCGTACGTCGATTCTCTCTCGGCGCTCGACGTGATCTGTCATGAGAATCTCGTGCTGACCAGAACGGCGCTGGAACTCTTGGAGAAAAAGCTCTCATGAAGTACAATCCGCACCAGATTATTCGGCGGCCGGCGATCTCCGAAAAGGGGACGATACTGACTGAACGCCACAATAAATATGTGTTTGAAGTGGCCACCGATGCAAACAAGCTTCAGGTCAAACAGGCGGTCGAGGAAATATTCAAAGTCACCGTCACCAGAGTCAATACTATGCGGGTGGCCGGCAAAAAGAAACGGGTTCGCTACAAGGTCGGCTATACGCCTGAATGGAAGAAGGCGATCGTCACCCTGAAACAGGGCGACCGGATAGAACTGTTTTAGTACCTGATGTAAGGGAAGAAGAAGATGGCAATCAAAAAGTATTCGCCCAGGACTCCGGGCATGCGATTCAGAACCGATTCGACCTTTGAAGAATTGACCAAAGGAAACGAACCGGTCAAATCGCTGACCAAGGGAAAGAACAAGAGCGGCGGCAGAAACGTCAATGGGCGCATAACCACCCGGCACCGGGGAGGCGGCCACAAGAAACTGTATCGCGCGATTGACTTCAAGCGGGACAAAGAAGACATCCCGGGAAAAGTCAGATCGATCGAGTACGACCCCAATCGCTCTGCCCACATCGCGCTCATCCAGTATCCCGACGGCGAGAAACGCTATATACTGGCGCCCGTATACCTGCAGGTCGGCGCAACGGTGATCTCGGGCAAAGGCGCGGAAATCCTCGTCGGAAACACGCTCCCGATCACGAATATCCCCTTGGGAACAGTCATCCACAATATCGAGATGAGCCCGGGAAAAGGAGGCCAGATTGCGCGTACCGCCGGCGCGGGAGCACAACTGGTCGCCAAAGAAGGCAATTACGCCCATATCAAGCTCCCCTCCGGCGAAGTCCGGCTTATCCCCGTTCGCTGCAGGGCTACGATCGGGCAGATAGGCAATATCGAACACGAAAATATCTCCCTGGGAAAAGCCGGTCGCTCACGGTGGCGTGGTAAACGCCCGTACGTGCGCGGCGTAGCAATGAATCCAGTCGACCATCCTCTCGGAGGCGGCGAAGGAAAATCGGCGGGCGGCCGTCACCCCTGCTCACCATGGGGAATGCCGACGAAGGGGTATAAGACCCGGAAGAAATCAAAATTGTCGAACAAATTCATCGTTAAGAAAAGAGAGAGATAACCAGTGGCGCGATCAATCAAAAAAGGACCATTTGTTGATGAGCACCTCATGCAAAAGGTGCTGCGGACACAGCAGACGGGAGAAAAAAGGGTGCTGCGCACCTGGTCTCGCCGCTCTACGATCGTTCCCGAAATGGTCGGGCTGACCGTGGCCGTCCACAACGGGAAGAAATTTCTTCCCATTTACATTACCGAAAATATGGTCGGTCACAAGCTCGGAGAATTTGCTCCGACTCGATTTTTCCGCGCGCACGGCGGAGCGGAGAAAGCCAGTGCCGTCCGCAGGAAAGCCTGAACCATCGAGGAGTAGGAGTGTATGACCATGATTGCACAGGCACGAGGCCGCTTTGTGAGAATTGCGCCGCGAAAGGCGAGACTGGTCGTCGATCTTATCCGCGGCAAACATACCGATGAGGCATTGAGCCTCTTGCGCTTTACGCCCAAGGGTGCGGCGAAAATAGTGGAAGGAATCCTGAAATCGGCCATCTCAAACGCCGAACAGCGGGACGACGTCAACGTGGACAACCTTTATGTCAGTAAAGTCAGCGTGGACGGCGGACCCTCACTGAAACGTTTCCGAACCGCTCCAATGGGGCGCGGAGTGCGAGTGTTGAAACGCACCAGCCATATCGTTATTGAGCTGGATGAAAAGGAGCGCAAATAATGGGACAGAAGGTTCATCCGACCGCCTTCAGGCTCGGCACGACCAAGACCTGGTTGTCCCGCTGGTATGCCGGTCGTGATTATTCAAAATTAATCCACGAAGATCTCAGGATCGTCAAACTGGTCAAGGAGCGCCTTGCCCACGCCGGCATCTCGAAGGTGGAAGTGGAGCGGATGGGGCAGAAAGCGCGGATTACCATACATACCGCCCGCCCTGGCATCGTCATTGGACGGCGCGGAACCGAAGTGGATCAGTTGCGTTCCGAACTGGAGGCGCTCACCGAAAACGAAGTCTATATCGTCGTTCAGGAAATAAAAAATCCCGAATTGGACGCGCAGTTGATCGCCGAAAACATCGCACTCCAGCTCGAACGACAGGTCTCTTTCCGCCGCGCAATTAAAAAGGCCGTAACGACCTCCATGAGGGTCGGCGCCAAAGGAATAAAAATCAGTTGTTCCGGCCGGCTTGCAGGAGCGGAAATCGCGCGATCCGAATGGTACCGCGAAGGACGCGTCCCCCTTCAGACCCTGCGCGCGGATATCGATTACGGTTTCGCCGAGAGCAACACCACGTTCGGAAAGATCGGCGTCAAAACCTGGGTCTTCCACGACGAGATCCATGAGCGAGAGCCGATCCGGCGGGAAACCGTGTAAGGAGATTGCAGCACCATGTTGATGCCAAAAAGGGTGAAATACCGCAAACAGCAGCGGGGCCGCATGGCGGGCAAGGCCGCCAGAGGCAATTCCGTAAATTTCGGCGAGTTCGGCCTCCAGGCCCTCGAGCCGGCCTGGGTTACCGCCCGACAGATCGAGGCGGCCAGGGTCGCGCTCACCCGGAAGATCAAGCGCGGCGGCAAAGTGTGGCTGAATATCTTTCCGCATAAGCCGGTAACGCAAAAACCGCTCGAAACCCGCATGGGCAAGGGCAAAGGCGAGCCCGAACGATGGGTCGCCGTCGTCAAACCCGGAAAAGTTCTGTTCGAACTCGAGGGAGTGCGCGAGGATCTGGCCAAAGAGGCCTTCCGGTTGGCTTCAAGCAAGCTGCCCATCCGCACCCGCTTCGTAAGGCGCCTGCATGGATAGGGGGAGTATATGAAAGCTAAAGAACTTCGCGAGCTGACCGTTGAGGAACTCCAGAACGAACTGCGCGAATCGACCGAGGCGCTTTTTAATCTCCGGATGCAGGCGGCCAGCGGCCAGCAGGTTGACAACGTAAAGCGGTTTCGACAGATCCGCGCTGATGTCGCCCGCATCAAAACCGTATTGACGGAAAAACAAAAGGCATAGGACTGAACACCGGTTATGGGACAAAGACATAAACAGGAAAAAATCGGCGTGGTCACCGGCGCCGCCATGAGCAAAACCGTGGTGGTGACCGTTGAAAATACGTTCTCACACCCGAGATACAAACGGGTCGTGAAGACCATGAAAAAGTTCAAGGCGCACGACGAGCGGGGCGAGTGCCGCCCCGGCGACATCGTGCGCATCGTCGAGACCAGGCCCCTCAGCAAAACCAAGCGGTGGCGCCTGGCGGAGATCATAGAACGCGCCAAATGATCGAGTGCCGCATTCGCTTATCCACGAACGGTTTCTTCTGGAGTAACTATGATACAGATGAGAACAATGCTCGAGGTCGCAGACAACTCGGGCGCCAAGAAATTGCAGTGCATACAGGTCCCCGGCGGGACCGGAACGCGCTATGCGCGCGTGGGTGACATCATTGTCTGCAGCGTGAAAGCGGCAATGCCGCAGGCGCAGATAAAGAAGGGCGACGTCGTCAAAGCGGTCATCGTCAGGACCAAACGCGACACGCCGCGGCCCGATGGCTCGATCATCAGGTTCGATGACAATGCTGCAGTCATCATCAACGAACAGAAGATACCGCGCGGCACGAGAATCTTCGGACCGGTTCCGCGAGAGCTGAGGGATAAAGACTTCATGCGAATAATCTCTCTCGCGCCCGAAGTCGTCTGAAGCGTCCGGGAGAAACAAAAATGAGCAAGACAAAGATGCATCTGAAAAGAGGCGATAACGTGATGGTGATCGCCGGCAAGGAAAAGGGTAAACGGGGAAAAATCCTGCACGTATCCCCTGTGAAGAATAGAGCTATCGTGGAAGCCCTCAACATGGTAACCCACCACGAGCGGCCCTCGCGGACCAATCCGCAGGGGGGCCTCCTTCAAAAGGAGGCTCCGATCCACGTGTCAAATTTGATGCTCGTATGTCCCAAGTGCAGCACGCCGACCCGCGTGGGAAGGACTGTTTTGGACGATGGCACCAAAGCTCGAGTGTGCAAAAATTGCTCTGAGATGGTCGATCAGGGTTAGAAAGAGGCGCGGTACAATTGGCAAGATTGAAGGAAAAATACAAGGCTGAAATCGCACCGGCGCTCAAAGAGAAGCTGGACCTGCGCAACATTAACCAGGTCCCGCGCCTGAGCAAGATCGTTGTCAACATGGGGCTCGGAGATGCGCCCGGCGACGCCAAAGTCATGGAGAGCGCAATCAAAGAGCTCACCAGGATCACCGGACAGCGTCCGGTCGTTACCCGCGCGAAGAAATCCATCGCCGGTTTCAAGCTGCGAGCCGGCGCATCGATCGGATGCAAGGTTACCCTCAGAGGAGAGCGGATGTACGAGTTTTTCGACCGCCTCGTGAATATCGCCATTCCCCGCATTCGCGACTTTCGCGGCGTCTCGCGCAGCGGTTTCGATCAGTTCGGAAACTACACGCTCGGGATCAAGGAACAGATCATCTTTCCGGAAATCGATTACGACGATGTCTACAAAATCCGGGGAATGAACGTCGTCTTCGTCATCGACGGCTCCAAAGGTCCGGAAGAGAGCATCGAGCTTCTCAAAGAATTGGGAATGCCGTTCGGCCGCGAATAGCGACGCCGGCGGCAGGCCAGGTGAGGATACAGTGGCAAAAAAATCTCTTGTAGCAAAAGCAAAACGGGATCCGAAATTCGGTGTGAGGAAGTACCACAGGTGCCGCATATGCGGAAGGCCGAGAGGCTACCTGCGCAAGTTCGAAATGTGCCGCATCTGCTTCAGAAACCTCGCGCGCGAAGGCCGGCTGCCCGGAGTCATCAAGGCCAGCTGGTAGTCAGCTCGCCAATCAAACAAAGGAGAACCAGAATCAATGTCGCTCTCGGACCCGATTGCCGACATGCTTACGCGCATTCGGAACGCCAATTTGGCGATGAATGAGAAAGTTGATATCCCCGCTTCGAAAATCAACGAAGATATCGTCAAGATTCTCAGGCATGAGGGGTATATCTCAGACTACAAGTTCATCGAGAACAGGAAACAGGGCGTGCTTCGGGTGTTCCTGAAGTACGGACCCGAACGGTCGCGCGTGATTAGCGGCCTCCAGCGAGTAAGCAAGCCGGGGCGACGCGTCTACCGAAAATCCGATGAACTTCCGCGCGTGATGGGAGGGCTCGGTATCGCCGTCATCTCCACCTCAAGAGGATTGCTCACCGATAAGCAGTCCCGCGAGGCGCACGTCGGCGGCGAAGTCATCTGTAAAGTCTGGTAATCAGGAAAGGCTGCATAACCAATGTCTCGCGTAGGCAAAAATCCGATTCCGATACCCGCCGGGGTAAAGGTTACCATAGACGGGCGGCACGTGACGATCGAAGGACCCAAGGGAAAACTCGAGCATGAGGTGCACCCTCTTATCGCCGCCGCCGTCCAGGATGGAAAAATCCTCATCACCAGGAGCGACGATTCGCGTGAAAGCCGCTCGCTGCACGGTCTCACACGCGCGCTGCTCGCTAACTGCGTTCGCGGCGTGAAAGAAGGGTTCCAAAAGAGCCTCGAACTGCAGGGCGTTGGATACCGCGCGGCCAAGCAGGGAAAGGCATTGAATTTTCAGCTCGGCTACAGCCATCCGATCGTCTTTGAGCCCCCGCCCGGCATAGAATTAAACGTCGAGCGCAACATCGTGACCGTGAACGGCATCGACAAACAGGTAGTAGGGCAAATTGCCGCCCAGATCCGGGCGCTCCGAAAGCCCGAACCCTATAAAGGCAAAGGGATTCGGTATGCCGGCGAACGGTTGCGCAGAAAAGCCGGTAAGACAGGCATTTAACCGAAGGTTTCCTCCATGGCAGAACTAAAATTGGATAAAGTGACGGCACGCCGAAGGCGTCATCAGCGCATAAGGCAGAAACTGGTCGGAACCCCACACAAACCGCGATTGTGCGTGTACCGAAGCTTGAAGCACATTTATGCTCAAGTGATCGATGATACCACCGGACGCACGCTTGCTTCGGCGTCCTCTCTCTCGCCCGAAGGAAAGCAGAGTGGCGCCTCGGGCAGTAATGTATCATCCGCCAAGGTCGTGGGACAACTCATCGCCGACAAGGCCAGGGCGGCCGGAATTGAAAACGTCATCTTCGACCGCGGTGGTTACCTCTATCACGGCCGAATAAAAGCGCTCGCAGAAGGCGCGCGTGAAAAAGGATTGAAGTTTTAGGAGGTAACTTGGAAAAATTTCAGCACGAAGCTCCAGAATTCAAAGAAAAAATCGTGAAGATCAACCGCGTCGCCAAGGTCGTCAAGGGCGGCCGGAGATTTGGCTTCAGCGCTCTGGTGGTAGTCGGAGACGGTAAAGGACGCGTCGGCGCCGGCTTGGGCAAAGCCAATGAAGTGCCCGAGGCTATTCGCAAAGGCGTCGAAAAAGCGAAAAAAGCGATGATCACAATTCCGGTTGTCAATGGGACCCTGCCCCATGAGATCGTGGGAATAGCAGGAGCCGGTCGCGTCGTTCTGAAACCCGCTTCCCCGGGGACTGGCGTGATCGCGGGAGGCGCGGTCAGAGCCATTATGGAAACGGCCGGAGTCTCCAACATTCTCAGTAAATCCTTGGGCTCGTCAAATGCCATTAATGTCGTACGAGCCACCATGGAGGCGCTGAAGAATCTGCAGACTGCGGAGCAGGTCGCCTCAAAACGAAACAAAAGTGTAGCCGAAATTATCGCATAGAGGATAATCAGAAATGCAACTCGATACTGTTAAGCCGCCAAGAGGCGCCCGCCGAAAACCCAAACGAGTTGGGCGTGGAGAAGGCTCCGGAGTGGGCAAGACGGCCGGCAAAGGCCACAAGGGTCAGCGTGCCCGCTCGGGACCCAAATCTTCACGCGGCTATGAGGGAGGACAAATGCCGCTCCAGCGGCGCGTTCCCAAGCGCGGATTCAGGAATATTTTCAAGAAAGAATACGAGGTCCTGAACGTCGAGCGCTTGAACGCGTTCGAACCGGGGACGCAAGTGACTCCCGAATTGCTCAGCCAGGCGGGTATCGTGAAATTGAATCGGGCCGGCGTCAAAATCCTGGGCAACGGTGAGATCACGGTCAGCCTGACCGTTCGCGCCCATCGGTTCACCGCGTCCGCCAAAGAAAAAATCGAGAAAGCCGGCGGAAAGGCCGAGGTGGTGTAGTGCTCAGCGCCTTCCAAAATGCGTTCAAGATACCGGAACTGAAAAACCGGATATTGTTCACGCTCGTCCTGCTGGCAGTGTACCGGCTCGGCGGACATGTGCCTACCCCCGGCATTAACGGAGGGGTCCTCGCTCAGTTCGTGGCCGAACGGCAAAACACGCTGCTCGGGTTCGCCGACCTGTTTGCCGGCGGCGCCTTCAGTCGCATGACCATCTTCGCCCTCGGAATCATGCCCTATATCAGCGCCTCGATCATATTTCAACTGCTCGTCGCAGTCATTCCTTATTTCGAGAAGCTCTCGAAGGAAGGCGAAGAAGGCCGGAAAAAATTAACGCAATATACCCGGTACGGAACCGTCGCGCTTACCGCCGTCCAATCGCTGGGTATCAGCCTCTGGCTGTCAAACCCCAGCAATTTCGGAGGACGCGAGATCGTGCCGCATCCCGGCCTCGGATTCATCCTGCTCACCATGATCACCTTCACCACCGGAACGTGTTTCATCATGTGGCTCGGCGAACAGATAACCGAGCGCGGTATCGGCAACGGGATATCCTTGATCATTTTTGCCGGCATTGTCGCCGGAATGCCCGCTGCGCTATCGCTGCTGATCCGTAACATTCAACTCGGCGAAATGAGCATCTTCAAGATGATCGTTCTGGCCGTGTTGCTGGTATCGGTGACGGCGGCTGTCATTGTGCTCACGCAGGCGCAGCGGAAGATACCCGTGCAGTACGCCAAGCAGATCAAAGGCCGCAAGGTGTATGGCGGGCAGAGCACATGGCTGCCGCTCAGAGTCAATCAGGCCGGCGTTATCCCCATTATTTTCGCGTCTTCGCTGCTGCTGTTTCCGGCCACGATCTTCCAGTTCATCCATGCCGGCGGAATGCAGCGCCTGATCGAGCTGCTGTCGCCGGGTGCGCTGCTGTATAACATCCTGTATGTGGTGCTGATTGTCTTTTTCACGTACTTCTATACCGCGATTACGTTCAATCCCATAGACGTTGCAGATAACCTCAAAAAGTATGGAGGGTTTGTACCCGGCATCAGGCCCGGACGCCCCACTGCCGAATATCTGGATAGAATCATGACCCGCATCACCCTGCCCGGCTCTGTGGCGCTGGCATTCGTGGCGGTCATCCCTACGATGATCAGTTACGGTATGCGGGTGGATTATCTTGTCGCCAGTTTCTTCGGCGGTACCAGCCTCCTGATTGTGGTCGGGGTCGCCCTTGATACCATACAACAGATGGAGTCCCATCTCCTGATGCGTCACTACGACGGCTTCATGAAGAAGGGGCGCATCAGGGCGCGCAGGTTCTAACGGCGCCAATAGGGGAGGAGAATATGGCTGCGGAGAGGAAGAGATTTCTGGTTCTGCTCGGGCCGCCGGGCGCGGGCAAGGGCACTCAGGCGGTAAAGATCGCGAGCGAGTACGGAATCCCTCACATCTCGACCGGCGACATTTTCCGGGCGAATATCAAGGAGGGAACCGATCTCGGACGCAAAGCGAAAAAGTATCTCGATTCGGGAGAATTGGTCCCTGATTCGGTGGTCACTGAGATCGTTGCCGATCGGGTTAAGAAGGACGACTGCAAGCACGGCTTCCTGCTGGACGGGTTCCCCCGAACCTTGCCTCAGGCTGAAGCGCTTGACAAAATGTTAAATGTGGAAGGTTGTCCGCTGACCGCCGTCGTTAATGTCGATGTCGACCGGGAAGCCCTTATACACAGGTTAACCGCCAGGCGCACGTGCTCCCAGTGCGGAGAAAATTATAACCTCATCTCCAAACCGCCGAAAGAGGAAGGCATCTGCAATAAGTGCGGCGGAAAGTTATATCAGCGCGAAGACGACAAACGCGAGACGATTGAGAATCGGCTTGCGGTTTATGAGAAACAGACTGCTCCACTCATCGATCATTACCAGCGCAGCAATCGCCTGGTAACCATTTCCGGCGAGGGAGCGATCGACGAGGTTTTTAGCCGTATCCGCAGCGCACTCAACTGATCTGGCTCGGCCGGGAGAGTGGATGCTGTGATTGTTATACGGTCTGAGGACGAACTGGCGATACTGCGCGCGGCTAATCGCATAATCGCTCGGATCCTGCAGGAACTCGCAGTGGATATCAGAGCAGGCGTTTCCACTGAAGCTCTCGATAAGAAGGCCGAACGTCTCATTGCGGCGGCGGGCGGCAAACCTGCTTTCAAGGGGTACCGCGGGTATCCTAAGACAATTTGCACCTCGATCGATGAACAGGTGGTTCATGGGATACCTTCTTCGACCGTCATATTGAAAGAAGGAGATATCCTCAGCATCGACATCGGTATCGTTTATCGAGGATACGTCGGCGATACCGCCGCCACCTTCACCGTCGGAGAGGTCTCCGACGAGAAGAAACGGCTGATCCGGGTCACCCGGGAATCTCTGTATAAGGGGATCGAGCGGGCGCGCGAAGGCAACCGCCTCTCGGATATATCGCACGCCGTCCAATCGCACGTCGAAAGCCACCGGTTTTCCGTAGTGCGCGACTTTGTCGGTCACGGGATTGGACAGCAGATGCATGAGGAACCTCAGATTCCGAATTTCGGCCGCCCCCACTTGGGTCCGCGGCTGCAGGCGGGAATGGTGTTGGCGATCGAACCGATGGTGAATGCAGGCAGCTATGAAGTCAGGGTGCTCGACGACGGATGGACGGCAGTGACGAAAGACGGCAGGCCGTCCGCGCACTTTGAGCATTCTATAGCCGTGACGAAAGGGGAAGCCGAAATCCTTTCGTTGCCTCCGTCAGAAGAGGCGGAATGACCATTTTCCGGTCAAGGAACCGCCTCGAAATGGAAATTGATTTTTATGGCAAAGGAAGAACCCATTGAGGTCGAAGGAACGGTCGTTGAGCCGCTGCCCAATGCCATGTTCCGCGTTGAACTGAAGAACGGGCATCGGATATTGGCTCACATTTCCGGCAAGATGCGTATGCACTTCATCCGCATCCTTCCCGGAGATACAGTGAAAGTGGAATTGTCCCCTTACGACCTCACCCGGGGACGCATCGTGTACCGTTATAAATAACGGCGCAAAAAATGGTTTTGCTTTATGAAAGTGCGAACAAGCGTAAAGAAAATATGTGAAAAGTGCAAAATAGTCAAGCGTAACGGCGTCGTTCGCGTTATTTGCACCAATCCGAAGCATAAGCAGCGCCAGGGCTGATCCTCGGGCCGCTGCGGGAGGTAACTGGAAAGTGGCTCGTATATTGGGCGTCGACCTGCCAAGGGAAAAGCGGGTGGAAACCGGACTCACGTATGTCTACGGGATCGGCCGGACAAGTTCCGAAAAAATCCTTGAGGCCGCCGGCATCAATCCCGGCACTCGAGTGAAAGATTTGACCGACGACGAAATCCGCAGGATCACCGCCGTCATCTCGCGCGACTATCGGATCGAAGGAGACCTGCGGCGCGAGATCTCGACAAATATAAAACGGCTGATGGACATCGGCACGTACCGGGGCCTGAGACACCGCAAGGGTCTTCCGGTTCACGGACAAAGAACGCATACCAATGCGCGCACCCGAAAAGGCCCCCGCCGCGGACGTGCGGGGAAAAAGAAATAAGCTAATCCGGAGGAATTACTAGTGGCCAAGGTCAAAAAAGGACCAAAGGAAAAAAAAGTTAAAAAGAAGCGGGTCGGCGTGGGCTCCTCCAGCGGAGTGGCCCATATCCAGGCTACCTTCAACAACACGATTGTAACCATTACCGACCCGGGTGGCAACGTTATCTCGTGGGCGAGCGCAGGCACCGTGGGCTTCAAAGGCTCACGGAAGAGCACTCCCTTCGCTGCGGGACAAACAGCCAGTTCGGCCGCTCAAAAGGCGAAGGACCTCGGCTTGAGAGAAGTGAAGGTATTCGTGAAAGGACCGGGCGCCGGACGGGAATCCGCCATCCGCTCCCTTCAGGCGGCCGGCCTGCAAGTGAACATGATAAAGGACGTGACCCCTATCCCTCATAACGGATGCCGACCGCCGAAACGGCGGCGCGTGTAAAGGGGCCGCCAGGAGAAACAGATGGCTCGAAATACTGGACCGGTATGCAAAATCTGCAGACGCGAAGGCGTAGAATTATTTTTGAAGGGTGAGCGCTGTCTCACCGCTAAATGTGGTGTAAAGAAAAGAAATTACCCGCCCGGAATGCACGGCAGACGCAGGGTGAAACAAACCGACTACGGCGCACAGTTGCGGGAAAAACAGAAAATGAAGCGCATCTATCGCATGATGGAGGCGCAGTTCCGCAATTACTTCAAAGAGGCCGCAAAGAGTCCTGTGGTTACCGGCGAAAAGCTTGTCCAACTGCTCGAAGGACGGCTTGATAATGTCTTGTATCGAATGGGATTCGCTTCGTCTCGAAACCAGGCCCGACAGTTCGCCCTGCATGGACTCGTTCTGGTGAACGAGAAGAAGGTGAATCTCCCCTCGTACCAGGTGAAACCGCAAGACGTGATTTCGCTCACCGAAAAAGGAAAGCAGATGCACGTCGTACAATCGAATCTCGAGGCCGCAATGCAGCGAGGCGTGGTACCGTGGGTAGAGGTGGATGCCGAGAAAATGACCGGAAAGCTCCTCCGGCTGCCGACCAAAGAAGAGGTCGCGCTGCCGGTTGAGGAAACCATGGTCATCGAATTGTACTCCCGTTGATGGGACAGGCGCCACCAACAAATGTACTGGGGGCTTAAGAGCGTATGAATAGAATTTTGGAAATGCCGAAATGGGAAAAGGACGAGGAGACTTCAACCGCCGCCTATGCCCGGTTTATTATCGAACCCCTTGAACGGGGATTCGGCGTTACTGTCGGTAATTCTCTGCGGCGCGTACTCCTGTCCTCTCTCGAAGGGAGCGCCATCGTCTCGGTTCGCATTGAAGGAGTGCAGCATGAATTCGCCTCGATACCCGGCGTCGTCGAGGATGTCTCCGAAGTCGTCCTCAACCTGAAGGCGGTCAGAACCAAGATGCACGGATCGGCCGATGTCAAACAACTGCAGGTGGTAGCCTCCGGAGAAAAAGTGCTCACCGCAGCCGATCTCGCCGTCGATGAGGACGTGGAAATCCTGAATCCGGAACAGCATATCATGACCATCAACCGCGGAGCCAAGATCGTGATGCACCTCGAAATCGGGCGCGGCAGGGGATATGTTCCGGCTGAATTGAACAAACACGACGGCCAGCCGATCGGCACGATCAGCATCGACTCCGTCTTCTCGCCGGTCGAAAAAGTGAATTATACCATCCAGAGCGCGCGCGTCGGGCAGATGACCGACTACGACCGCCTCATCCTCGAAATCTGGACCAACGGCGGGATTCTTCCCGAGGACGCGCTGGCGGCGGCCGCAAAAATCCTCATACGACATTTCACGATCTTCGTCAAGGGAGAAGGAGAAGAAGATGCAGGCCGCTCTTCACGCGCCGAGGAAAGCGAAGAAATGCGGAAGTATCTGGATAAAAGCGTGAACGAGCTGGAGCTTTCCGTGCGGGCGGCAAACTGCCTCCGCGCCGCTAACATAAAAAGTCTTGCCGAACTCGTGCAGAAGTCCGAACCCGAAATGCTCAAGTATCGTAACTTCGGGAAAAAGTCGCTCGAAGAGATAAAACTTGTCTTGAAATCGATGAATTTGCACTTGGGAATGAAACTCGAGGGATATCAGGCGGCAAGCGCTTCAGAGCAGCGTGAGGAATAACCGACCTCTTTCCGGAATAGCTTCTCAACAGGCTTTCCGAAAATATAGCATGCAGTAGGAAAGGCGATTTGTAATGAGACACAGAAAAAAAACAGTTAAACTCGGCCGTACAACCGCTCATAAAGAAGCCCTCCTTTCGAACCTCGCGACCGAGTTGATCATGCATGGCAGGATCACCACTACCGTCACGAAAACCAAAGCGCTTCGACCGGTCGCCGAAAAATTGATCACCCTCGGCAAGAGGCAGGACATCAATGCCCGGCGGCAGGCCACGTCCATCCTTGATAATAAGCAGGCGGTAAAAAAACTGTTCGACGAGGTCGGCCCGCAATTTGACGGACGCAACGGCGGCTACACGCGCATCATCAGGCTCGACCGTCGCAGAGGAGACGCCGCCCCCATGGCCATCATCGAGCTGGTTTCCTGAAGTTCCTCGTCAACTGCGGCCCTGCTCGCATTCGCGCGCAGGGCCTTCCTCTTTCTCTCGCATGGAGGCCTCGCAATTCTCCAGTACCCCGGTTGCGGGCGCCCGAAAACATCCCCGACTCGCGCCCTTGAATGCATTGAATCAGGGGTACGGCCATCTATTGGCTGGGCAGGTCCCGTTGCCGGATTCAGTTATGATCCGAATGGAATCTTACCCCTCTCCAAGACATCTTTTCCTTTTCGGAAAAACTGGCGGCGGATACTGAAAAATTCATTGAACCGCAAAGGCGCAGAGGCCGCAAAGATAGAATAAACGGAGGATTTAAGAGGTCTTATTGTGCATTGTCTTTCTCAGCGTTCTTCGCGTCTCCGCGGTGAAAAAAGTTCTTATAAGTACAGCCTCAAATTAGTCACCCCAATCCGACTTTGTAAAATATGGGTCTTTGAGAATCAAGAGGCCATAGTGGGATTATCTTGGACAGCAGTGAAGAAGCTTCTTTCCTCTGTTACCTCCTGTTGAGGAATCTTTTTTTCTTCTTTCTTGTGTATCTCCATTGGACCCGCACGATGTGGAAGTATCTCATGTTCCGCTTTTGGAAATTATTTTGGAAAAGAGTGTTTTCATTTCTTGGAACTTTGTGAAAGCTAATTTGATCAGAAGTTTTCGTCTTACACAACTTCCTGTTTGAGGCGTCCTTGATATTATTGGCCTTCCCGGAATCGGCCGTTAACATACGGTTAATCAAAAAGTGCTTGACAAAAGAAGGCTGGAACGAATAGACTTCAGCGAAAATATGTTCCTTTGCTGCAACCTGAGAGGACCAAACATAGACGGCAGTATCCCGTGAGGGGACATTCCGATGCCCTCTCAAATAAGGGGAATCGCGGCGACGAGCAGCATCTATACGCTCTATGATTTTGATAATCTTGACCGCCTCGATTATTACCAGATTTCGAACGGCAGCCTGTTCGACTACGAATATAACGACGCCAATCTGATCGATACGATCAGTCTGCCCGGCAACAAATCGTACGAATACGTCTATGACGACATGTACCGCCTGACGAATGAATATTCCATCGACAACGGCTCACCCGTCTATACGAACAATTATGGCTACGACCTCGCCGATAATCGCACCAGCTTGGCCAACGGCAGCCTGGACACCTACGAAATTAATGCGCTGAATCAGGTGACGGCCATCTATCGGCTGGGCAATCCGATTGCCGAATTCGCTTATGATCTGAATGGAAACCTCACCAGTCGAACCACCGCCGCGGGAACCGTCACGATGGAATACGACTACGAGAACCGGCTCGTCCGGATCACCTACCCGAGTAACAGCGGAACCACCGAATTCGTGTACGACGCATTGGGGCGCAGGCTGA
>QZKU01000078.1 GCA_003598085.1 Candidatus Abyssobacteria bacterium SURF_5 | reverse complement strand
GCAGAGAGAGCCAGAGAAAATGTAGTGCCTAGAGCTTTTTCTGTCTCTGTAAGTTCTTGATACAAAATAGCTTAATTTTTCAAACTGTCGAAAATGAGTGAGAAGAATACCCGCCCCGCCCTCCGCCGTTTCAATTAATCTTGAATTGGAAGATGGTGAAATCTGGGTCGATCCCGAGAAAATAGTGAGGGTACTCGTGAATTTTATTGCAAATTCTATTGATGCCATGGCCGGCGAGGGTACCTTGAGGATCGCCTCGATGTTTCAGCAAGGCGCTGACAACGTATGCCAAATCCAGATATCGGACACGGGCGCAGGTATGGATGAGGAAACCCTGAAGAAAATCTGCCAGCCGTTCTTTACCCGCAAGTCCAAAGGCACCGGCCTCGGTCTCGCCATTTGCAGGAAGATAATCGAGGCGCATAAAGGACGATTTACCATTAAGAGTAAACCTCAGGAAGGAACCACCGTCGTAATTACTCTGCCTGTCGCGTCTTCCTGCCAAGAATGCTGACAATATGCGGGTCGGACCGCTTGGCCGCCTCGGACATGTCGGACTGGTCGGACTTGTCGGACCGGTCGGACTTGTCGGATACCGCGGTTATAGGGGAGTAGGTGGGGGGCGCTTTAGCGGACTAGTCCAAAGTCCAAAATTAATGTTCATGCTCTTCCGGCGACTCGACCGCCACCCCGTGCACGTACACCAGTTCTCCGCCCAGCCAGCCGCCAACACCAATCAGCGCCACCCCGATCAGCGAAAGAATTAACGGCGCGGTCAGGACCGGCCTGTCCACCGCCCGCAGCGCAAAACTTATCGCGAACATCCCGAGCGCGCTCACATTGGCGATCAGATGCCACGTCGCAATTGTCTTGCTGTGCCCCTGGAGAGACAGATAGTCGACAAATCCCGGAACCGCCGCGAACACCGCTCCGATTATCCCGCCCAAGATCGCATAATACGACACATCGTTCAAAATATCTCCGCCCCAACCAATGATATAAAGAACATCAAGTATCAGCGAAAAAACCCATAGACCGATCGGAAACGCGACAACCATCGGATGTATCGGGTGTTTTCCAACGCTTGCGGGAGTTCTCATCTGCAACACCTCCTTTTCAAATAATATGCAGAAATTTGATAGAAAATGAAAATCGGCGGGCATTATAATCTGCTTAGAAGAAGGTAGAACGCATGCAAAGCTTGACTACCGAAGGAATTTGCTGGAAGGGGTAATGCTTACGGTGTCTCAATCCTTACACCCGAGGAGAACCATCCCCCAAGAATTGACGTGAGGAAAATACCACGGAAAACGGAGGGTTTCAATGGCGGTGATGCCGGCCTGATTCATGCCGCGAATGACATGCGCCGGCTCTAAAACCTTGTTTCTCCATGTAGCGGCTATCATCTTACCCATCAAACTGTTGCGCGTGGCGATGAAGAGAAGTTTTCCGCCCGGACGCAGGACGCGCCCGCATTCGGAGATGCCCTCCCACACCTCCGGCAAATACTCCATAGCGGCGGAGGTAATGACCAGGTCGAATGATGCGTCGGCAAACGGCATCTGCCGCATATCCGCCAGGTGCAGCCTGACACGGCGCTCAAGGCCCAATCTGGTAAGGCGTCGATTCAATCCGAGCAGCATCCCCGGCGAGAAATCCAGACCGAACACTTCCAGAGGCTCTGAAGCCTCTCTCAAAAGATTCACCGTCAAAAAGCCCGTCCCGATGCCCGCATCAAGTATCCTCATGCCCTCTTTCAGGCCGAGCAGGTCCAGGTTGGCCCGAATCAAGTATTTTAGAGACGCACGATATCCGATCGCGGTGAAATAAAACGAGTAAAACCAGGGGCCGACCCTGTCGAAAAACAGATTTATGGACGCCGGGCTCTCGCGCAGGTCGGCGTATCTATGTTTCGTCTCCACGTGTTTTCCCCCTTTTCAGCTTATTGCGTTCTGAACCACAACGGGCCGCTTTGCCCTCATCCCAAACAGAATTCTAAAAACATCTAGTCGCCTGATCAGGAACTCGTAGAAACAAATGGTTAAGATAAACGAGAGGATGTTGATACTTATGAATTCGACCATGACGCCAGCCTCAAATTTGAGGACGAAAAATGCAGCGGCAACAATGGCGGCGTGGTGCAAAATGTAAAACGGCAAAACCGCCTCGCTTGCATATTGGATAAGGGGAGTGTCGAAATTCAAGTATTTCCGACCGAGCCCAAGCAGCCCCACAAGCCAGCACCACGAGCTGAACCCATGGAGGAGCATAAAGAGAATCCAGGAGGCTGAATACCCGGGGGAAGGCGCATTCCCCGTTTGGCGCAAACCCAAAATAATGCCCATTGAGACGATCCCGAGGGCAAGTGAAACGGCATGCCTCTTGGCTACCACTTGTCGAAAATCCGAAACAGAGAAAAGCAGGTAGCCATAAAGAAATGCCGTCATATAGAAGGCGAAGTTGGCCCAATCATTGTAAAGGTTCTGGAATCCCGGCCATTTCGCCCGAAGAAGCGCCTGCGCCAGCATGAACGGGATTGCGGGCGCAAGGAAAACGAGACGCCCGTTGCAGAAGGCGGCCGCTCTCGATGTCCACATGCGACCTCGATTGGTCTTGAAGTGCAGAAAAACCGGTAGGAGAAGCACGGAGAAAACAAAGAGATAAGCCAAAAACCACAACTGGCCCCACGTGAAGTTCCCGTGAGGATAGATACCTGCGAATATGCGCGGATAAAACTCAACGATTGAGCCGGAAAACTCGTGATAATACAGCCGCTGGAAATATACCTGGACCGGCACGATGGCGAACGTCCCGAAAACGAGCGGGACCACAAGCCGCTTGATTCGCTCCGCCAGATATTGACGTCCAACCCGCGATTCCAATGAATACCATGCACCCACGCCAGAGAGCAAGAAAAGGAGCGCCATATGCCACTGGTTCATGAAGTAGGCAAAGGCCTCGAACGCGGCATTAGGCTCTTGCTTGATATACGAGACGTAGGGGCGGGCAAAGATCACTGCTGAATGATAGGGGATCAGCAGCAGGACCGCGAGCACTCTCAGCCAGTCAATGTCATGTGCCCGTTCACGAGAAGACGTCATCTCGGAAAAAGAAGCGGGGGTCAACCGCTGCGTCTTTGGCACACGTGACCCCCTTCTTGTCCACGAGAGCTGTCAGGCTTGTCTGATTCCGGCAATGCCCAGCTCGAAGGCCTTCTGGTTGATCGTAAGCACTTTGCGGGGAATGACATCCTTGAGCACGCCGGTGAACTTTTCGACCGGGATCGGCAGCCAGCCCGAACCGGCGAGCGCGCCAACCATCACCACGTTCGACGCCATCGCTTCGCCGGCCTCCTTCGCCAATTCCGTCCCCTTCACAACCTTCACTTCCGCCGTTATCTCCTTCAACCGCTTCATCAACTCCTCGACCGCAGGATATTCCTGCGCACCGTATAACACCATCAGCGGATAATTCGGGCGCGGATTCACGATGCATCTGGTCTGCGGATTCGCATACCATGCCGCCACGCGAAGCGCCTCCATCGGCTCGAGCGCAACTATGACGTCCGCTTTCCCCGTCGGAATAAGCGGGCCCACAGAGACGTCTTTTGAGATGCGCACGTGGCTCATGACTGCGCCGCCGCGCTGCGATTGACCGTACGTCTCGCCGATAACGACCTGATAGCCGTCATTGATCGCCGCGCTCGCAAGGATATGGGATGCCAGAATGTTGCCCTGGCCGCCTACGCCGGTGATTATCACGTTCAAGCAGTCGTTGTTTTTCATGATACCAACTCCTCGGCCTTCTGCACCTCGATGGCGTGCTGCGGGCAGAGATAGGCGCATACGCCGCAGCCCGTGCACACGACCTCGTCCACCGTCGCCCGCTGATTCTTCTGATCCCAGATGAGCGCCGGGCATCCAAACGTGCGCGTGCAGAAACGAGCGCAGCCGCAGGCGTCCCCCTTGCATTTGTCGGGATTCACACGCACTTTGTCTTTCTTTTTCTGCCGGCTGGCCACAAGCCCGCATGTGCGCCTCAAAATCAGGATGCTGGCATCATCGCGCTGCATCAGATCGTATAATGCCTCGACTGCTTCGTCAACGACGAACGGGTCCCGGATCTCGACGTGGAACCCAAGCCCCTTGCAGACCTCCTCAATGCTCACCTGCGTCGCAGGATTGCCAAGCGCATTGACGCCGATGCCCGGATGCGGCTGGAAACCGGTCATCGCAGTCGCTGAGTTATCGAGAATGACGCTGGTGAACTTGGCGCCGTTGTAACGTGCATTCACCAGCGCCGGAATCGTGGCGTGAAAGAAGGTGGAATCGCCCATCACCGCCACCACGGGCTGATTAAAATCGAACTTGCCAAGATTGCCGAGACCGCAGGCGACGCCCGCGCCCGAACCCATGCAATGAAGCGTCCGATTTATGAAGTAGCCCGAACGGCCCGCTCCCATTCCGTAACATCCGATATCGCCCAGCACAAACCCGCCGCGCCCATCGAGCGCGAGCGCATTCTTCATCACCCAGTACGAGGCCCGATGTGGACAACCGGCGCAGAAAGCAAGGTCGCGGTCGGCCGTATAGTCGCTCAAGAACTGCTTCGCCTGCTCGGCGTAGTCGGAGGTGCGGGCCTGATATTCTACGCCCTTCACCTCCGCAAGCGCGCGCACGACGATATCCGGGTCGATCTCGCCGAGGGCGGGCCCGAACCGGCTGCGCACGTGCCCCGAGCCTTTCCCGAAGAACTTGATGATCTCGAGATCCGTCCCGATGTGATCGGCCAACAGGCTCTTCACGTTCATTTCGAGGAATGGATCGATCTCCTCGACGAACAACACGCGCTTGACCCCCTTCAGGTTCTCCAATATGAAATTGTTCGGAAGCGGCCACGTCGTCCCCAGCTTCAGGATGCCTACCTCATTTTCCAGCCCCAGCGTTCGCACCGCCTCGAGCGAGTAAAGCCAGCCCGTGCCACACGTCATAATTACCATCTCGGCTCCAGGCGGGCCGACGTATTTGTTGAATTCGGACTTCTCGTAAAGCTCGCGCGCCTTCTCGAGACGCCCGTGCAGCACCGAATGCGTCAGCGTCCCGAGCGAGAGGAACCGGTCGTACGGCTCGAAGCGCGGAGCGACCTGCATCTTGCTGATCTCGCCGAGCGTCAGGTCGCCGCGCGCGTGTGAAATCCGCGTGACGCTGCGAACGATCACCGGCATCTCGAGTTCCTCCGAGAGCGTGTACGCCCACCGCGTCATTTCCTTCGCCTCATGGATGCTGCCCGGCTCGAGCAGCGGCGCATCCAGCATCCGCGCAAACGAGCGCGAGTCCATCTCGTTGTTGCTGCAATGCCCGGCCGGATCGTCGCCAACCACCAAAACCATGCCCGCCTTGCAGCCCGACATGATGACCGACATGAGGAAGTCCGAGGCCACATTGATGCCGTTCTGTTTCATCGCGCAGATGGCGCGTAAACCGCCGAACGACGCTCCGGCGGCCGCCTCGAGCGCCACAATCTCATTGGTCGACCATTCGGCGTGCAGCCCGAAAGTCTCCGCCACTTCAGGGCGCGAAAGAGTCCCGATTATCTCCGAGGAAGGCGAGCCGGGATACGCGGCGCAAAATTTGACGCCCGCCTCGATGGCTCCGCGGGCAATCGCCTCATTTCCCATCAGCAGAACCTTTCTGCCCGGCTCATCGAGTAATATGTCCAACATTATTTCGACCCTCCTTCCAGGAGACTGCGCTGTTCCACGCTCATCTTCAGGTACAACAGCGGCATATTCTCGTTGCCGCGTTGGGATAACTCTTTCAGCACCCGCCGCTTTTTGTTGCCCACCGCCTCGCGCAGAATCGCCTCGCGCTCCGCCGGGAACTTCTGCAGCCCGACCGCTTTCGCCCTCGCCGCAGAGTTCACTAACCGCTCGCCCGCCTCGCTGCGAACAAGCAGCGTGTTCCAGTCGTCTTTCCATTCGGTCGAGCCAAGCGAGATATCCGCGAGTTCGGACGTGACATCCATGCAAAGCTGGCACGTCGGGCGGATGAAGCTCTTGATCTTTTCGATTGGCACGCGCACGTTGCCGTTGTCGGTGTAAACGATGAAATCGTCATTCTTCGGGATGTCGATCTTGCGGATTTTCTTCAAATCCACCTGCTGCCCGAGATAGTACGAATAACGCTTGTAATCAAGCGCCCACAGGCAGAACAGCCCGACCACCAACGATATGTTCTTAACTTCCGGACTCTCGTCGTACAATTGCATCTTGCGGACCGCCGTCACCTGGCACGGCCGCCCCACCACGGCGACTTTTTCGCCGCTCTCGAGCAGCTCGCGCAAAGCTTTCAGCGTCGGCGCGGCGGTGTATTTCGAGCCGGCGCACGCGAGCACCTGCCGCCGATTGCGCGCGATCATCGGCTGCGGCAGCGCATGCTTGCGCTCGGAATATTTTGTCAGCAATACCGCATCGATCATGTGCTTCTTCAGCGCGTGTATCAAAAGAGCGGATACGGCGCCGCCGTACTGCCCGGCTTCGTGAACCGCAGCGTCGCCCGCCTTCACCATCGATAGCGAGCGGTACGATCCCAGCACCGCGTCCGATCGCGGCGCACCGAAGACGCTTTCATCGAGAGCATCGAGATCGGTGAACGTTCGCGGACAGAACTTGTAACAGCGCCCGTCGCTGCGGCCGCAGCGGTCGATCACCGCAACGCGTTCCTCCATCTCCTTAATATACGGGCACAGGCCCGCGCACATGCCGCAGGTGGTGCACAGATCGGCCTGCTGCACTTCCGCCTGCAGTTCGTCCGGACCCTTGTTGAGCAACTCTTGCATCATGTCGCCTCCCCTTCATGTCAATTATCTGGCATCGGAGACTGTAAAATTTCCGATAATGGCCGCCGGGGGCCGCCTCGGGGGGTTACGCCTCAACCGCCGGCGCTCCACTCCCGATGCCCGCCCCGCATAGCTGAATGAGGTGGAAAATCATGCGTTTCCAGGGTGGAAATACCATATCATTTTGGCAACGCAAGATGCAAGCTCCGAATCACCACGGAAGCGGTCACTCATCTGTCTCAAAATATGGGGACAGAAAATATGGGGACAGAGACCATATTTAAATCGTTATTATATTTTGATTCTTTTCAGTAAAGCTTTCGGTCCTTGTATTGTTGCACAGAATTCCCCCTGTCGGAAGGTCTCTCCGTCCCCGGAGCAATTCCCTATGCCCATTGGAAAAAGCGCTGCTCTTACATCCCCCACATGTGCTCGAGCCCGCGCACAGCATGATACCGTCTGACCAGCTCAAAATCGATTGCATTCAATTGCGATTTGTAAATCTCCAACAAAAGGAGTTTCCTCTCCAATTCAACCCCCGGAATCGGATACGGCTTCAGGTTCCTGTTTAATTTGTTTCCAATTCGTACGATATCTTCTTCATCGAGCAGCCCCGCATACGGCTGATCCTCAAAAAACATCACGCGTGTTCCGCCGGCGGCAAGAAGGCTCAGCCCGATTCTGTTCAGCATGATATGATCGAGATGATTCCCGATCGCAAGCGGGAACACCGCAAGAGTGGGCTGCAGTTCGTCTATTATGTTCACCACCTTATTTCGAACCGGCTCAAAAACGGGGTCGGTCACCGGATCAAAGTCCTTGTTGAAAATCTCATGGAACTCGCGACACGCGCCTCTTACCAGCGGCTCTCCAAAATCCAGAAACTCAACCACAGCCTGCATCTGACCGGCCGCAGCTTCCTCCTCTTTCTTTCTCACCTGCGTAACCACTTCGACATCGCCGGTGCCGGGCGTTTCAATCGCATAATTGGAGCGGGAAAAAACGACGAGGATTCGCGGCATCGCCCCAAGACTCCCGGCCAAAAGCGCCGACCCGAGTGAAAAAGCGGCATCATCAAGATGAGGCGCAATGATGAGCGCCGGGTGCAATTGATTCCTGGCTGTATGCTTTTGCAACTTCAAATCCTAAAATCACTGCCCCGCACTTCTTTTCGCCTCGAAAATCTTCACGATCACATAGGCGATCAGGGCGAATACAAAAAATACGAGAAGCATCCATGCTATTGATTGAAGCGACTCGATCACAGTCCGGTACAGCTCGAGCACCCAACGTTCGGCCGTTAATGGAATGGGAGCTTCCGCTTCCCTCTCCGGAGTGATATATCGCTGCAATTCGTAAATGCGGACTCCGCCCGATATCCCGACCACATAAATGGCGAACCTGAGGTATTTTGCCCATACCTCCGCTATCTGGTCGGAGATGATGCGTTCGAGAATTCGAGAAATCGGATCGCTGAAAGCACGCACCACAATGAAGGAAACAAGGGCTGCAGTCAGAAAAGTAACGAGGAGAAGGACGATAAACATCGAGGACCCCCTTTCCCATACGGCAGGCGAATCGGCTTTTTCACCAAGGAACCGGATCGGCAGAGACATGCTGAAAAACTCGCCTCAGCATATCACCATTCTTGACGCAAATTCAATTACCGGTGGAGATATGGCGTATGAGCGGCGCGCATTCGGGCGGCCCATCAGGTCCGACGCGCATAATGCTGCTGTGTGATCAAAAAGAAAATGGGACGCACTTTCATGCGCCCCATCGCGTGCTCTGGCACAGTCGATTTCTTCTTTACGGCAGAGCGCCGGTATGGCACTCGCTACAGTTCATCTCCTTCCACGCCTCGCCGATGTCAACCGGGTGCTTGAATTCAAGCCCATCGAGGGAAACCGCTTTCTGCTCTCCGGTCCCCTGGCTGATGATGACATGGCAGGAGTCGCAGTCGTTGTTAATCGCTGTTCCCTCCTCGCTCACATGTTTGCCGTCGTGACAGCGGAAGCACCCCTTCCAGATGAAATGTCCGACATTCTCGGGATACACGTCCCACCTGGCATTCATGTATGGAAAGAAGTTGTCGCCATAAATGGTCTTTATTGCATCGATGGCTTTCGTGATTTCAGTCGGCTTGGCATAATAGATATCAGGATAATTTTCCTGATAATAGGCGTCTATCTCTTGGGAGATGGCCGCAAGCGCCGCCTCTTTCGTCTCGTACTTCGCCGCAAGCACATCGACGCCGCGTTCCTTTATGTTGGGAAGCGAGCGGTCGATCTTGCCCGTTTGCAGTGCGATATTCATCGCCGCACTCGGCGAACGGAAGATATGAGTCGGCCGATTATGGCAGTCGATACAGTCCATAGTGCGGATTTCGTAGCTCTCGGGACTTCCCTCGAGCGGCGCTTCTTCGGACTGATAAATCGTGACCCGCCCGTCGGGATCCGTCTGCCGTATCCATGCGATCTCCTGGCGAGCCTCGTCGGTGGCAATATATTCGATCTTGTTGCTGATCGCCATGTGCCAGTGGATGCCGCCTACCTCGCCGTAGGTCGGGTTGCCGCCGCCCACCTTTAACAGCAGATTGATTGTCCACGGCGTGTTCTCTTCGTCCGCCATGAAATGATGAATTTCCTTCTGGACCGCTCCGTAGAACTGCTTCGGCCAATGGCATTGCTCGCACGTCTCCTGTGCCGGACGCAGGTCTTCAATCGGAGTGGGAATCGGCTGGGGATAGGTATGGAACGTCGTTGCGAATATCTGATACATTCCGGACATCTTCGATTTAACGAACCAGTCGGCGCCCGGCCCGATATGGCAATCGACGCACGCAACACGCGCGTGCGGCGAATTCTGATACGCGGTGAATTCCGGCTCCATCACCTGATGGCAGATGCGCCCGCAGAAAGTGGTGGAATCGGTGAAATGATACGCCTCATAGCTGCCGACCGCGCTGAAAAGGAGGAAGCCGACAAAAAGACCAACCGTCCAGAAAAGGTACCGCCTCGTTCGCGGTGAATTGAAATCGATGACCGGAAACAGCGGGATCTCCTCCGGCGCCTGCCGACGTCTTCTGCGCCGTTCAAGAATCATCCCGAGAATTATCAGGAAGACGCCAAAGATAATGTGCATCGGAAGCACAAAGAAGGTGATGATGCCGGTATAGGGATTCGTGTCCCTCGCGAACATGCTGAGCGCGAGAAGATAGACAGCAAGAAAAAACGAGATGATTGCCAATCCTATGCCGATGAGACTTAATTTGTTGCGCAACAAAGATCTGTCCATTTGATCGGCCCCCTTGATGTCATGCTTCTCCTCTGTTCTCTCCGAAAAAGGAAAGAAAAAACCCGGTGAATCTGCGCAACTGTTCCGGCCGACATACTATCCGTATAGTGGGGAAAAATCAGCCGGGGGTGATAACGCAGTTAATCGTCGAAAAGCTGCTCGGCGAGCGCCGACTCATTGATCGCTCTAATCAAGAGATCGCCGCTTCAACCACAGAAAACCCACATTCACTATTATAACAGCCAAAACCGCCGAAAGGATGGTTTTTCGCCGTTCAAGCTCACCCTTGAACGCAGAAACCTTCTGAACGAAAAGCTCGTTCTCCTCGGCCACCTCTTTCACTTTTCCCTCGATCTTCTCGACCGATAGCGTGTGAATGATCGGCAACGCCTCAGTCAGATTCGTGCGCGACGACTCCGCCAGTTCCTGCAGATCGCTCAGGTTTCGGCCCGAATGCGCCAGGTCCGCCAGTTCGCGCTCCATCAACACTATCTTCTGGTTTGCCTCTACCATCTGCTGCCGAATCCATTGCCCCCTCTGATAAGGCTCCGTCCCTTCATCATGACACGAACCGCAGCCCCTCTCGGACGACGTGGACAACTCGGCGCTCGGATACGATATCGCATGGTTTCCGTGACAGTCAATACAGCGCGGCACCCCGACTTCATTGAGCGAAACGAAGTGCGGACTGTCCTTGTAATAGCGGGCTGTCACGCTGTGGCACCTGCCGCAGATGTCCGGCACCTCGGCCGCTGCCGGAAGCAACGGGCTGTGCGTGTGACAGGTCGCGCATGTCGGCGCGAGCGACGGATTCTTGTCGGGAACCAGACCGTACAGCACCTTCGCATGATAACTCTTGCGGTACTTCTCCACCTGGTCGGTCGGCAACCCGTACGGCTTCATATAGTCTTTATTTGCATGGCAGCGGCCGCATGTTTCGATAATGTTCGTGTAATGAACGGGCGACTCCGTGTCCGACGAGCTCAGAATTCGGTGCGACCCGTGACAGCTCACGCACGTCGCTGTCTTCGGGTCTCCCCGCTCAAACAGCGCACGCCCATGCCCGCTCCTCTTAAACAACTCATACTCATCCACTCGAAGATCATATTTGCGCATCTTGTCGGGATCCGAATGACACGAGGAACAAAGCTCCGGAATCCGCGCAACCGCCGGAACCCCAACGAAATCGTCGGTCGCCATTGCCTCGGGACCCTCGACTGACGGATCGCCGCCGTGGCACGATTCGCAGCCGACGCCGGCATCCTTGTGGACACTCGCATGCCAGTCCTGAGCCGGACGCACAAGCGGCTCGTCTTCGAGCGCCTCATGGCATGTCACGCAGGAATTCGGCTGAGCCTGCGCATCCCCATGATGCAGACAACCGGCGACAACGGCGGCAACAAAGACAATGATCAGCCGCGTAATTCTTATCTTCACGAAAGCTTCCCCCAAATAGTCAGTGCCGCAAGCATTATGATCACCAGAATCCCTACGCCGATGACAAAGCGCCTTTTGCGCGGGTGACGCTCGGGATTGCGGTCGAGAAACGGCAGTAAAATGAGCAACAGGATGCCCACTCCCTGCCCCAGGATGCCCAGCACTTTCGGCGCCCAATCGCCCAGAAACGCAAAATACTCCGCCACTTTCAGTCCCTGGTAGGCCGAAAGAAAATACCATTCCGGCTTGATGTGTTCCGGCGTATTAAATGGGTCGGCCGGCGGCTCCATCGGCGCAGGCCACATCATGACCAGCAGCACCAGAACCCCCAGCACGATGAAAATCACCATTCCCTGCTCGAGCATGTGGTGCGGAAAAAACGGGTCGCCTTCCGCACGCCGGTCTTCTTTGGCCTCGTCTATCATGAAAATACGGCTCCTTCCCACCTTCAGAACGGCCCCGAAATCCCCTGCTTGCGGATCATGAAAAAATGTCCGAGCAGAAAAAAACCAATCGTGAGCGGAAGTATCACCACGTGAATAGCAAAAAACCGAGTCAACGTCGTCTGGCCGATCGCCTGCCCCCCGCGTATCAATGCCGTCAGATACGTCCCAATAAACGGGACGGCGCCGGGAACCTCGGTCCCCACCGTCGTCGCCCAATACGAGATCTGATTCCAGGGAAGCAGATAGCCGGTGAACCCGAAGCCGAGCGTTAGCACCAGCAGCATCACTCCCGTCACCCAGTTGAAGTCCCGAGGCGGCTTGTATGCGCCATAAAAGAAAACGCGCAGCATGTGGAGGAACACCATGACGATCATCAGGTTCGCGCCCCAATGGTGCAGCCCGCGAATGAGCCACCCGAATGGGACGCTGTTCGTGATGTACACCACGCTCTTGTACGCCTCGGCGATCGTCGGCCGGTAGTACATCAGCAAGAGAATGCCGGTCACCGCCTGAATCGTGAACAGAAACAGCGAGATTCCTCCGAAGCAGAACAGCCAATTGACATGCGGAGGCACCGGCTTCTTCAGGTTCTTCTCGAGCGCCTCACGGATGTTCAGCCGCGAGTCCAGCGGACCGTACACAAAGCCGGTGAGCGAAAACAACTCGAAAAGCTCGCGCAACCCCGAGCGCTGTTCGACTGTCTGTTTCTGCTGTTCGTCTTCTTTCTTTTCCAAATCGATCATGCTTACGCTTCTCCGATTACGATTTCGTCACGCGCAAACTGGACAGGAAAACTCTCCAGTGGACGAGGCGCCGGTCCGGATACAACGTTGCCGTTGATATCAAAGATCGCTGCGTGGCACGGACACACAAGCACCTGCTTGGACGAATCCCATTTGACGATACAGCCCAAATGCGTGCAGACAGCCGAGAGCGCGTGCACATTCTTTTCGCTCGTGCGTATCACAATGCTTGCAATCCCCTTATAACGAACGTTCTTCGCCGAGCCTACCGGCAGCTCCACCAGCGGAATAGTCACCGCTTCTCCAGCCGCCTCGGCGCTGAAAGCGCCCGGAGGAAACAGAAACTTCGCAACCGAATACAGCGACATGCCCCCGAACAAAAGGGACGTGGCGCCCACACAGTAATTGAGAAACGAGCGCCGCCGCATCTTTGGCGCCTTCTCCATCTCCACCTGATGTTCGCACACCGTCTCAGTTACCTTTGACATCTGCAACAACTCCTGTCCTATAAGGATTTCACATCTGCGCCCATATCGATGCTGATCTGCTCCTCCTGCAGAATCAGAGGATTATACCGGTAGCGCAGGTGCGCGCTCACGCTGTAACTCTTTTTCGGGGCGGCAGCAAAATCAAACGGGATCGATATCGAGCCGCCGGGCGGAATCCTGTTGTCTTTGGTGATTATCGCTCCATTCAGAATCAGGTCGGCATCGCTGGTCAGCTCGTTGTACTCGCTGTCGAGAACCGTCTTCTTGAATACGTATTCCTGACGCTCGACCACCGCCCCCTTCGCGTCCAGAAGGTCCACTTCGAGCGCGAGCGCCCGCGAAGGCATTCCCGTCGGCACCATGTGACCCGAACCGACATTGCTCACTTCCACAACTGCGCGTATGCCAGACGCAACGCGCGTTACGGATACGACCTTCACCTCAGCCGCAGAGGCTACCTGCGTGATCGAATGGCCCCCCGCCAAATCATGAGAATTGATCATCCCGCCCTTTTCCGCGCCTGCCGCAACCGCACCCTTAACAAGCGGCATATGGCAGTCCTGGCAATGCACGCCTTTTGCCGGATGCGGCCCCTGAGACCACTCGCGATAGGTGTCCAGAATCGCGATCCCGTGACGGTTGGTCCATTGATGACATGTGGCGCAAAAATCTGATTTTTTGAAAGTCTCCGAATATACGGTCGGATGTGAATCAGCCAACTCCTGCGACGGGAGCGGACCATACTTCTCTTCCCCCGACGTAATGGCGACCGGCCCGGCCGCCGGATGTATATTCGAAAGCCGGTGACAGAAATCGCATGTGATCGCTTCCGATGTGATCGATTGCTCGATCAGCATGTCGCCTGTTATCAGTGTGGTGGGAGCATGACAGCCAAGACAAACACTGCGAACCTGATCGCCCTCCTGCTTGATTGCCATCATGAAAGCGGATTGAAAAATGTTATCCTCAAGAGCCCGTGCATGAAGAGATTCCTTCCAGATTCGGTGTATATCGAGATGACATTTGGCGCAGGTTCTGCTCGATTGAAATTGAACCGGCCCCTCCGGTTCAGGCGTCAACCGCATCTGAGCATAACTGCCGGAAAACGCTCCGACAATGACACAACAAATAATAACGATACCGATTTTCCTGACGCAGCGCGCGCTCAAAGGGATCCTCCAATGCGATTTTTCACTTTTGTTTTCCTTGAATTGTTGCAAGCCGGGGTGTCAGTGAAAAGGCAGGCACTAGAGTTTCCCGCTCTCCCACTGATGAGATGTGACGGACTACTTGGTCGGTTTCCGAATTGGGCCGGCTGAGTCGCCGATCATGACGGATTCGGATGGGTCCGCCGCTTGCCAAGCATCTTTGGGAAGGTCTATTACAATCGATATCTCGCTGCTGTCACCTCCGCAACCGGACACGGCCCACTTCTGCATAATGTCGATTGAATTTGTGCTCATTATATGACGAAGCAGGCCCATTGTCAAGTTTTTTCCCGAAAAAGGCTCCAATCCCTCACCGAGCCGGAGGCGCCCTCAGATGTCTCCGCCAGTTTTAGAACCAGGCATTTGGTCGCGCCGCCCGCTTTCATAAACTCCGACATCTCCAACTCGTGCACCTCAAACCCGCGCTCCTGGAGGGCCCGGCGCAAGTATCTTGCTCCTCCCGGCGGCTGAATGTAATGGTCTCCTATGACAATTGCATTCGCCACGAACTGAAGTGCCTCTTCCTCCGTCAACTCGATCCGATCGGGGAAATTCGCCTCGATCACCTGACGGGCATATGTGTCGAATGCGGTTGGATAATAAACAACGCTTTTTTCATTCAGTGGGCAAAAACAGGTATCGAGATGGTAGAACCGGCCGTCCACCAGTTCCAGCGAGACCACCCGCCGATCGAGCATCTCCGCGACAGCCGCATGCGAGTACACGTCGGAACGAATCAGGTAGCCCGCGTAAGCGTCAGTGTCGCCTGCGAAAAGAAGATCCCCCTCCCCTTCAAAAAACTGGTGGGGCGGAAGCTCGAAAATGCGATACCCCTTTTTCTTGAACCAGTCTTTGAAGTGCCGGCTCTCGTCCTGCCTCTCTTTGTTGCGGAAATTGCTCGAAATAAAATCGCCGTTCAGCGCGATTCCGGCGTTTGCGGTGAATACCATGTCCGGCAAACCAGGCGCCGGCTCGATCAATTCCACCTTCACTCCAATTTCACCCGTTAGAAGCCCGTAAAGCGCCTCCCACTGGCGCCGCGCAAGAGCACGGTCCGCCTGTCGCTGTAAACTCATCCACGGATTGATCTCATACTCGATGCCGTAGTACTCCGGCGAGCACATGAAAAGGGAAAACTTCATAAACAGAATTTCACTCCTCAATCACGTTTGCGGAAGCAGCAGTTTTCTTCCCCGCCGTCCTACACATTCAATTCCTGGCACAGCTCGCGAAGAAACGGCTCAACATCGGTTACGATGCCGAGCGCCTGAAACGAGCCGCGATCGGCCAGCTTGGTAACCACGGCCGGGTTGATATCGACGCAGATCGTCTTGACAGTGGCGGGCAAAAGGTTGCCGACGGCGACGGAATGCAATGTGGTCGCAACCATCAACGCGATCCCGACTTCGCTCAGCATGCTCCTCATTCGCTGCTGGGCCTCAATCACGTCAGTAATCACATCAGGCAGCGGTCCGTCGTCCCGAATCGAGCCGGCGAGCAGGAAAGGAACGCCGTGCCTGACGCAGGCGTGCATAATTCCTTTTTTAAGCACGCCCTGCTCGACCGCCTGGCGGATGCCGCCGCATTTCCTGATCGTGTTGATCGCGCGCATGTGGTTCTCGTGACCGTGCTCTGCCGGGATGCCGCGGTCCAGATATACGCCCAGCGAAGTCCCGAACAGAGCATATTCGATGTCGTGAGCGGCGAGCGCATTGCCGGCAAACAACAAGTTGATATAGCCTGATTCGATCAGCTTCACGAACTGCGGCGCCGCGCCGGTATGAACAACCGCGGGGCCGGCCACCGCCAGTATCTTGCGCCCGCGGTAACGCATGTCGCGGAAACTCCTTGCAATATCACGCGCGACAGTGCCCTTCGGTTTTTCCGTCGAGACCACGCTCGACATGAAACTGAATACATCCTCCTTCGAAGGCCGCTCGAGCGGCTCAATCTTCACCCCGTGATGGCCGACCACAAACAGGTCGCCCGCGCGCAGATCCGTAAAAGGAACACACGCGGCCCCCGCCTTATCGGGCAAAACCCTGATCCCGCAATCCATCTCCGGCCTCTCCACCGCCATCCACTTTCCGTTCAGCCGGACAAATGTCTGCTGGTTCGTGGTCGAATAAAAACCGTCGGGGAAAACGCCATCCTGTTCCGCCTTCGCCAACTCGCAATCCTGCTCATGCACCAGTGTCGCTCCGTGCTGCCTGATCCTCTTCAGCAGTTTGTCGAGTGCCGCGGCATCTTTCGAGGTCAACCTGACGCGGGCATAACTGGGATCCGCTCGCCGCTTCCCGACTCTCAGCTCTTCGACAACGAATTCCGCCCCGTTTTGCAGGATGTCGTCGAGTATCTTCGGCAGCAGCAACGAATCGATAAAATGCCCCCGTATCTCAACCGTCTCGCTATACATCGTATTCCTCCAGCGGCGCAAACCCGCGCCGCATCACGTTCTCGCTAATCGTCTGGGGGAGCATGAACTGGATCAAATAATCCGGCCCGCCCGCCTTCGAGCCGACGCCCGACATCTTGAACCCCCCAAACGGCTGCCGCCGGACGATCGCACCCGTTATCTTGCGATTGATGTACAGATTGCCGACCAGAAAACGGCGGCGCGCAAGCTCCACGTGCTTCGGCGTCCTCGAGTACAGGCCGCCCGTCAGACCGAATCTCGTGGCATTCGCAATATGAAGCGCATCTTCAAAATCTCGGGCTCGAATGACCGCCAGAACCGGTCCGAATATCTCCTCCTGCGCCAGAGGGCTCTCGGGCGCAACATCCGCAAAAATAGTCGGACCGACATAAAAACCATCTCTCAGGTGGGACACGTCGGTTTCAAGCACGAGCCTGGCTTGCTCCTTCCCAAGCTTGATGTATCCCAGTATCTTCTGCAAAGCGTCGTTGTCGATGACAGGGCCGACCTGCGCGCCCGGGTCCTCCGCCGGGCCCACCTTCAGGCTCCGTGCCGCCTCGATCAGGCGCGGCAGAAATGTATCATATACACTATCGAGCACGATGACCCGCGAAGCCGCCGAACACTTCTGCCCCTGATAACTGAAAGCCGAAGCGGTCACGCCCAGAACCGCGTCATCCAGATCGGCGCTTTCGTCTATTATCACCGCATTCTTGCCGCCCATTTCGGCGATCACCCGCTTTACGGCGTTTCGCGCCGGATGCTCCGCCGCGAGCCGGTCGATCCGAAGGCCGACCTCCTGTGAGCCAGTGAACGCAATAAAGGAGACGTCGGGGCTTTTCACCAGATACTCGCCCAGCGGCTGACCCGGCCCCGGCAGCAGGTTGACTACGCCGGCCGGAATACCCGCTTCTTCATATATCTGCATCAGGTGGGCCGCGATAATCGGCGACTGCTCCGCCGGTTTCAGGATCACCGCGTTTCCCGCGACAACTGCGGCCGACGACATGCCGGTAAGGATCGCGAGCGGGAAATTCCAGGGAGCGATTATCAATCCAACCCCGCGCCCGCGGTAGATATACTCATTGGTTTCGCCCGGCAGGCGGGCCGTGAGCGTTTGCGCGTTCAACCGAATCATCTGGCGGCCGTAGTACCTGAGGTAATCGATCGCCTCGGCTACGTCCGCGTCGGCCTCCCTCCAGCCTTTGCCGACCTCGTACACCTTGAGGGCCGCAAGCTCAACTCGCCGAGCCGCCATGATTTCCGCGGCCCGAAACAGATATTTTGCGCGGTTCTCAGGCGACACAGCCTGCCATGCCTCGAATGCGATCTGCGCTGTCTGGAGCGCATGGTCGGCGTCCGCAATCGAAGCCTGCGCGATCCTCCCCACAACTTGATCGGTACGCGAGGGGTTGATCGACACGGCGATCTCCTTCCCCTCGAGCTTCTCTTTCCCGATTACCATCGGATATGTCCTGCCCAATTCGGCCGCAACTGCATCGAGCGCCTTCCTCATCTTGTCAACGGACTCCACTCGCGAGAAATCGGTGAGAGGCTCATTTTCAAATTCATCGACGGAACGCTTGGGCGGCGTTCGAGAAAGCACGGCCGCCGGCTCTGAATCCTGAGGATTCTTCAGCAACTCCTCCGGCGGAACCCCCATAAAATAATCCTGGCGCAGGAACGACTCATTCGATGTGTTTTCGAGCAGCCGCCTCACCAGGTAAGCCATGCCCGGCAATAATTCGCCGATCGGCGTGTACACCCTGAGCGGATAAGCCGACTTGAGGATCGCGCGCTTGATCGAATCGCCCATCCCGAACAGCATCTGGAACTCCAGGCCGGACGGCTCGATCCCCAGTGATTCCGCGCACGCCATTGCATGCGCAATACTGCGGATGTTATGGCTTCCTATCGCTGTCTTGATCGCGGGATAATTCCGCAGCAGGATTCCCGTCAAGCGCTCGAAGTTGGCGTCGGTCTCGTTCTTCTTCTTGAAAACCGGCGCAGGCCAATCCATCAGGCGGGCGTGAATTAGTTCGAAATCCCAGTAAGCCCCCTTCACCAGGCGAACGGTTATCGGCGTCCCTCGCCGCCGCACCCATCTGATTACGTCTTCCAGCATCGCCTCCGACTCGCGCAGATACGCCTGTATTACCACGCCTGCATCCGGAAAATCGCGAAACTCTTCCTCTTCAAGGAATTCCTTTGCGATGCGAAGCGTCAGCCCGCCGAAGGCGTATTGCTCCATATCGATGTTCACAAAGGCGCCAATTTGTCTTGCGGCCCTGAAGATTTGGCGCAGGCGCTGTTTTACTATGCGTTTGCTGCCGGACTCGTTGAGCGGATCGAACTGAGAATAGAGTGACGAGAGTTTGATCGAGATATTGTGCGTCGCAAGGTCGGCATGAGCCCCGAGAATCCCCAAAACTCTTATATAGTCGTCCATGTAACGATCGGCTTCGACCTCGCTCACAACCGCCTCGCCGAGCAGATCGAGCGTATACGTCATGCCCTCGGCGCGTATGTTTCGCAGGACGCCGAGCGCTTCCTCGATGTCGGCGCCGGCGATGAACTTGCGCGCCATCCGCGTCATCATAGCGGCGGTTTCTCTCGCCAGAAGAGACCGAGAGACCGCCGTCGGGCTGGCGGCCTCGAGCCCGATGCGCAGGAACGCGGGGAACTCGCGGTTCGAGCTCGGGAAATATTGCCGGAGATGGCTCACGATCTGGCGCGGTGTGTGCAACGCGGGAAAAATGTCGACAAAACGCAACATCTGCGTCTTCATCGCGCTGTTTTTCATCGCCCATTCGAGCAACTGGTTTTCCCACCATTGCGATTGAAAAATGGAAGGCGCCTTCTCCTCAACGTCTGAAAACAGGCGGTACCCTATCGCCTTTGTCCGCAATTCCAGCGCACTCGCGTCCATTGCAGGCGAACGCATTCAGACACATGCTCCTCTCTAGATGCTTGTCATTCAGCAGGTTGGATCATTTTACGCGCATGTGGGCGAAACGGTCTATCCTTTCCGCCCAAAAATTATCCGCTCAATTATTATTATCGCACACATAAGCGGTGAAAGCCAAAGGACGGGGCACTCAATCTGTTTGACGGTCGCGACGGAGACTGGCAAATGCGAAGGGGACTGGCTCCATTTGCGGAATTCAGTCAACAATTGTTCTTGCATGAGAATTGCCGGGACCTTCCATCGTTTAAAAGATAAATTTTTTTCTTAATAATGATTCTTTCCCTTGACATCCGGAAAAAGACCATAATATAATTGCTCTACAAGATAATTAGTACAAAGTTGATGTCCCCTTTCTTTTACTTTCGTCCCCTCAACCCTTTATGTCCCCTCAACCTTTTATGTCCCCCTCGTCATCGGCTGAATGTGGAACGAACAGAGTAGGAGGCGGAATATGTCAAGTTGGAAAGTGATTCTGATGGTAGCTGTTCTAATGCTCGTTGTATCTGAACCGGGACCAGCTCAAGCCGATATGTATTACGTGCCTGATGACTTCTCGACCATTCAGGCAGCCCTCGATATCGCCACGGCCGGCGACGAAATAGTCGTCCGAGATGGCGTTTATACGGGGGACGGCAACAAAAACCTCTCGTTCAAAGGGAAGGCGATAATCTTGCGGTCGGAAAACGGCCCAACGGGATGCATCATTGACTGCCAGTACGAGGGCAGGGCGTTTGTCTTGAACTCCGGCGAAACGGCTGATTCGGTAATCAGCGGCTTCACGATCATGCACGGCAACGAGAGCGTGGGAGCGGGAATAATATGCTACAACTCTTCCTCGCCCACCATCAGCAATTGTACGATTACCGGATGCATGGCTGTTGAGGGCGCCGGAATTCACTGCGGCTCTTTATCATCGCCCGTCATTATCGGCTGCACTTTGAGCGAGAATGCATCTCTTCTTTACGGCGGCGCGGTATTTCTATCCAACTCTTCACCGACCATAAGCGGCTGCGAGATTGTCGAGAACAGCTCGAACTACGGCGGAGGGATTTTTTGCGACGCTTCCCCTTTATCGATAATTGAAGACTCTCATATCACGGGTAACACTTCGACGACTGCAGGCGGCGGTATCTATAGCTCAAATTCCCTGCTGACGCTTTCAAAATGCGTCCTCAGCCGCAACGCGGCGGTGTACGAGGGCGGGGGTCTCTGCAGCTCTTCTGCGTCATTGGAGATGACCGGGTGCGACATCAGCGAAAATTGGGCCGTTAATTGCGGCGGCGGTATGTATATCATCGATTCCTCCGCTTCGGTAACCAACTGCATCATCAAAGATAATGTGGTCAATAGCTACGGCGGCGGCATCTGTTGCCGCAATTCCTCCCCAATTATTACCCACTGCAGCATCGGCGAAAATATGGCTTTGATGGGTGGAGGAATTTATTTTTACGCCGATTACAGCCTTCCGCCGTCCACCATCACCAACAGTATCTTTTGGAATGACGACGCAACGTTTGGACCGGAAATGGCTGTTCGCTACGGCGCAGCGGCCTCCGTCGACTACAGCGATGTCGAGGGCGGAGAGGCGACCGCGTATGTCGATGGCGGAGGCGCCCTTGTCTGGGGAGAGAATAACATCGATGCGGCGCCTCTTTTTATTGGGCCCGATGATTTTCATCTGTCGTGGGGATCACCCTGTATCGACTCAGCCACCGACGCCGGAATCTACGACGATGTCGACGGAGATAACCGCCCACATGGGTTTGGTTTCGATATGGGGGCCGACGAATTCCTTCTCGTGAGCCTGCATCTGGTTCCCGATGCGGTCGTGATCCCGCCCATGGGCACTCTTGGATATACGGCAACGGCTGTCAATAACACCGGAGAGCCGCAAGCCGTCGTTTACTGGACAAATGTCACGCTGCCCGATGGAACTATATATCCTCCAACTGGAGCGTTTTACGGGGTGATTGTGATGTTGGAACCTTTTTCAGGCTATACCCGTCATCTGACGCATGCGGTTCCCAACAGAAGCCCGGTGGGCAACTATACCTATAATGCCTACGTCGGCGCAAATCCTATGATGGATGAGGATCATTTTGATTTTGAGGTATCACCGTAAGGAAAGACGAGCGGCAGCGCCGCGGGCGGAGCAGGAACGGCGAAAAGAAGAGGCTTCATTCGCGTAACTCGGCAAATTCGTAAAACCTGTCCTGAGCTTGCCGAAGGATTCGTGTTCCAAATAGTTTGGTTGCGGCTACTCCGCGCTGTGCTCTTTGCGTGTTTGCGGTTGCGAGAAAGGCCTAACCCTGCTTTCCATCAAGAAAGTCCGGCTGCATGAAGGCCGGATCGGGATATGAATAGAATCCCTGCAGGGTCTTGAGGCCGAGGTGGCCGCGGTCGATATACGGTTGGAGAAATTTCTCGATTTCCTCCCAATGGCCGCCAAAACCCTTGTTCTTTAATCCGTTGCCGATATCTCGGGCCACGTCGAGCCCAACGATATCCAGCGCGCCGAACGGGCCGTAAACGCTCTTGTGCACTTTCATCCAGGAGCGGTCGATGTCCTCAACGGTGCCGAATCCGCCGGCCGCCAGCCACAGAGCCGATTCGAGCCACGCGATGAACATCGAATTGTGCAGGAATCCTTCCTTCTCCTTGAGCATCACGATCGGAAGTTCGCCCATGCTGCGGCAGAACTTCTTGAGTATGTCCACCGTTTCGTCGGATGTGGCCGTCCCCTTCATGATATCGACCACGCTCTTGTAGCCGTGAAAATGCAGCGCGGCAAACCTGTCTTTCCGTTCGACAGCCGTCTCCATCTCGCTGGTGAGCAACGATGAGGTATTTGAAACAAAAATCGTTTTCGCCGGGCAAAGCGAATCAAAATGCTTGAATACCCGGTGCTTCAGCTCGATTCTCTCCGAGACGGCCTCGATCAACAGGTCGGCATCGGCCGCCGCCTCAGCCGGATCGGTGGACGTCTTGATGCGCTGCAAGCAGTTCTCGATATCTTCCCGAGTAGTCACATTTTCCGTAATCCACCGTTCGCCCATGAATTGGTGCCGAAATTCCACCCCTTGAAGAGCTTGCTCGGAGATGTCGTAGAGGGTGACATTATATCCATTCAAAGCGCACCCAAGCGAGATGCGCGAGCCCATCGTGCCGGCGCCAAGAATAAGGATGTTATTGATAGCGTTAGTCTCCATACTACTTACCTGCAATTTCTCGAATTTCTTTGACGATTTTCATGAAGGACATGCCTAGTTGACAGGATGTTATTAAAACAAAAGACTTCCTCCTTTTCAATCCAAAATCGGAAATCACTCTTGTCCAAGATAATTTTCAAAAAAAACCGGTTCGGAGTAGAATCGTGTTATCCAAAACATGATGCGGCTTGAAGCCGCTTCCACTCACGAACCGGAGGTGTCTTATGGTAACAGTTGCAAGCTGTTTTTCGCAAGTCCTCTCGCTGGTTGATCGTAAACGTTTTGCTTCGGCTGTGCAAAAGCATCGCGCGGAAAGATGCGTCAAAGGATTTTCCTGTTGGGACCAATTTGTAGCTATGCTGTTTTGTCAGATGGGATCTGCCAACTCGCTTCGGGAAATCTGCGGCGGACTGGCCACAGCGATGGGGAAGCTTGTTCATCTTGGCCTGAAAGGAGCGCCCTCGCGTTCCACCTTGGCCTACGCCAATGGACATCGCCCTTGGCAGGTGTATCAGTCGGTTTTCGAAGACCTGCTGGTAAGTTGCAGGAATTTGGCAGTGACAAAGAGACGGAAATTTCGCTTCAAGAATCCCCTCATAAGCCTTGACACTACCGTGGTCGACTTGTGTCTGAAGGTATTTGACTGGGCGCATTTTCGGCGCGCCAAGGGAGCAATCAAACTGCACCTGCAACTGGACCATCAGGGGTATCTGCCGCGTTGGGCGCTGGTGACTGATGGAAAGACGCATGATGTGACAGCCGCTCAAACATTGAGCTTTGAACCGGAGACCATCGTCGTCATGGACGCGGCTTATACCGATTTCCGCATGCTTGCGCGCTGGAATGCGGAAGGAGTATTTTTTGTGACACGCGCGAAGGAAAATTTGGATTATGAATGGGTGGTGCAGCAGCAACCGCCTTCGCGAAGCAACGTCAGAAAGGACGAGATCATAAAGCTCACCGGACAGCGCACCAGACATAATTATCCCCGGCTGCTCAGGAGAATTGTGGTGTGGAACGAAGAAAACGAGCGAGAAATTGTTCTCCTGACCAACATCCGTCGTTTTGCCGCAAGCACGATTGCATCCATATATAAGGAGAGGTGGCAAATCGAACTCTTCTTCAAGCCGCTCAAGCAGAACCTGAAAATCAAGACCTTCGTCGGAACAAAGTAATGTCAAGAAATTTCTGTAAAATGCTCTTTTCTTTGGTCTTTGTCTTTAAAGGTGCGAAGCGAATCAGCAGTAGTAGGCGTTGTGGGAATGTG
>QZKU01000077.1 GCA_003598085.1 Candidatus Abyssobacteria bacterium SURF_5 | reverse complement strand
CCCTCACCTCAGTCCTCTCCCGATGGGCGAGGAGACGAAGAGAGATCCTTCGCGCTCGCTCAGGATGACAAAAAAGAGGTTGGCTAGTATGACGCGGCTAACGCGGCGTATCCTGGATTCCTGCCCAAAGCTTGCAGGAATGACGGCAGAGAGACGCGGAAGAAGGGGGGAAATCCCCCTTAGTCCCCCTTTGGTAAAGGGGGAATGATGCTTCGGCGATGTCAGAATCGATGGGCGCGTCACGCCATGCCCTACAGCGGCGTCCATTGGTGGTTTCTCCATTTTAGATTTTGGATTGCCGATTTTGGATTGGAAGGCAAGGTCAGGCGGTTAAGAGAGATTCTTCGCTTTCGCTCAGAATGACCTGTTTGGACTATGCGCAGGGTCAATAGAAGAAGAGGAAATCCCCCTTAGTCCCCCTTTCGTAAAGGGGGAATAATGCTTCGGCGGGTCAGGTGAATCGACGGGCACGTTCCCGCGAGGCGCGGGATGCCCCTACAGCCGAAAACGCGCTCGTTTTAATGTAGAATACCGGTATGCTATAATCAAAAAGAACAGAGGGACTGCCGTGCTCAAGTATCGGGTTTTCATCATTCTTGCATTAATTGCAGCACTTGCGCCATTTGCTTGCGCCGAACGCGCAGAGAACCCGGCGCCCGTCACCGCCGGAACACAGAAGGTTGAACAGGCGACCCAGATCCTTTGGGATCGATTGATCAACGAGATCCACGCGCAGGGGGTCTCCGATCCGAAGGTGCTGGCGGCGATGAGAAAAGTGCCGCGGCACGAGTTCGTGCCGAAACGTTTTCGCGCCGCCGCATATGACAATCGTCCGCTGCCGATAGGCCTTGATCAAACCATCTCGCAGCCGTATATTGTCGGGTACATGACGCAAGCTCTGGGGCTGGAGGGCGGCGAGAAGGTGTTGGAGATCGGCACCGGCTCGGGGTATCAGGCTGCGGTCCTCGCGGAGATCGCGGGCCAGGTGTATACAATCGAGATCCTCGAGTCGCTGGCACGAGACGCCGAACGCACGCTTGCGAGACTCGGATATCGGAACGTGCACGTCAAGGCGGGCGACGGTTATCAGGGATGGCCCGAACACGCGCCGTTCGATGCAATCATTGTTACCGCGGCCCCCGATCATATTCCTCAGCCGCTCGTCGAGCAACTGAAGGAGAACGGCCGGATGGTGATTCCGGTTGGCAGCCTGTACCAGAGGATTATCATTTTGACGAAAGGACCGGACGGGGTGACCGAACAGATGGATCTGCCTGTTCGTTTCGTCCCGATGACAGGCGAGGCGCAAACACACGGCCGGGACTGACTCCATTTACGGAATTCACGCCTTTTTGAATTCATAGAATGGTGTCTGTCCCCAGAGCACTTAAGGGTGTAATTTACTTCGCGCGCTAGCGCCAAAAAACTATCTGATTGGATTGAATACATATGGCACAGAATTCTGACCAGTACAATTTCTATAAGGTTCTCAGTGTTCAGTCGAACGCACAGGAGCCTGACATACAGAAGGCGTACGAGGAAGCGACCGCCTCTCTTCGTCCGGAGGACATGCCTGCTGAAGAGAGGAAAGCCGCGATCCTTGCGCTTGTTGCCGCAGATGCGGCAAAGCTCGTGCTCCTGGATTCAAAAAAGCGTTCTCTTTTCGACGCGCGCCTCAATGAAGTCAGAAAGATACAGACTGAGAAGGAAAAGATAGAAGCCAAACGCGCGGGCAAGCTCCAGGAGCAGCAATCGATTGAAGAAGACGAAAAGTTGAAGAACGTCTCGCTGCAGCTCGATGCAGCCAATGCGGCGCTGTCCGATTTCTATTACGACCAACTCTTTGCAGCCGCCAAAACCCGAAAATTCGAATCCGTTCCGCCCGATAACGTGATGGAATGGATAAGCTCGCAACGGGCTGACCTCCTGCGGAAAGCAGAGCAGAAGGGACGCCGTGTTTCCTTTCGAATCGACTGGCGCGGATTTCCCGCAATTCAGGAAATGCGGAAGAAGCGCGGCGAGGAGATCGACGCGATTGTCGATCAACTTGTGAAAGACTGTTGTATTTGGTGAACGCATGACAGATATTCAAAACGTTCAAACCATTCGTGAGTTGAAGAAGCTCGTAATCGCCCACGCGCTCACAGCCGGCAATACCTATGCCTTCCACGAGCTGTTCTCCAGCTTGAAGGAATTCGCGCCGGTCGGAGACGATTCGCAGGTGAACAAAATCCTCATGCAGCACGTAGCCTACCTGCTTCCTGATCAGGCGACCATGGATTGCGCTGAGTTCAAATCGGCGCTTGACCTGATCGAGAAGCAAGACCTCGAGGGCGATGCGATTCCGGGAACCCTTCTGGAAGAGACCGCAAAGAATGCGGTCATCAGAGGAAAATTCGCATATGCCGAGGATGCATATCGCCTGCTCGGGATCAAGAAGGAAATGGTTGCATTATATTCGCAGCGCGGCGAGCAATTCCTGCGCGAAGGCAAGACCTCACACGCCGCAATGTCTTTTTTGGTCGCTTCCAGCCTGGATCAGCCGGTGGGTCCGAATTTTCAGTACCTGGGGCCTCAATTGCATTCCACCTGTTTGCGCCAGCCGAAGACATGCGTCACGATCTTGCCCATCGAAGAACTGATCGATGCAGGCATTCAATATCTGCTGGCGCATGACGCTTTGTCGCAACGGCTGCTCTCATTGGCATCTCTTGAGCAGAAGCGAGCAATTCTGGGCGTGCTCGCGCAGTATCGAGATGAAGATATTCATCTTCTCGTGGAAAATCTTCGAAAGGCGGCCGACCTGTTTTCGGCCATTCGCGACGGGAAACCCGATGACTACTCGCCGATCGGTCCTCTGCTCCTGAACAGACCAACCGGAACCGATGAGGCATGGCAGTATCTGCGCGAATTATCCTACGAGCACCCGCTGGCGGCGCTGTGCGTTTGCATTCGAAGGATTAAAGAGAAAACGAAGCTCGTGCCGATACTTCGCGAAGGCAAGTCGCTCATCGAATTCCTCCTGCCGCCAGAAATGCTTTCCACCGTTTGAAGAAGCCGGCATCCGGCGTGCATTATGAGAAGAAACAAATGGCTGCGGGGACGAGGAATAGAGATTGGCGCGCATGACCTGCCTATCGAGGGAATACGACCCATCTATGTCGATCGGTTTTTCGAATTTGCCCACGCAAAGTGCCTTGTCGACGCAATCAGCGACGCAAGCATCCTCCCGTTCAAAGACGACTCGCTCGATTATATAGCTTCCTCCCATCTTCTTGAGCATCTTGCCAATCCGATACGGGCGCTCGTGGAATGGAACCGAATCGTACGGGCGGGCGGAATAGTGTACCTGGTGGTGCCGGACCGAAGGTTTACCTTTGATCGATTCAGGGAAAGGACTCCCCTCTCGCATCTCATCTCCGATTTCGAGCGAGCCACGACCGACTGCGATCCGACACATATCGACGATTTTGTCACTCGCGCCGATTTCCAACAGATGAGGCCGGATTTGCGTTCCGCCGATATTCCGCGCGCCCGTGAGGAATACCGCCGCTCGTGCGAAAATGACATTCGAGCAGGAAGACCGATCAATATTCATTTTCATGTTTTCGAGAAAGAGGATGTTGTTGATCTGATGGAATATTTGAAGCATTATGAGAAGACGAAACTCGACTGGACAATAGTCGAGACGGAAGAGAGGTTTCCCCCGCATCGGAAGGATGGTTTTCTGATTGTGATCAGAGTGCGGAAGGCGCCTTCATCCCGATGGAACTTTTTGGGACGGCAAAGATAGCGAGAGATTAAGAACCTGGCGGCTCTTCATATTCTCCGAAAACGTTTAATGTCGTTTGAGGAGAGTCTTGATGAGGACTTCGGCCGCCGCTGCAATCGCGCCAACAAGAGCGAACGTGCCGGCTGTCGTTATCCTCTTCCAGAATTGCTCCTCTTGAGCCTGCAGTTTCTTCTCTTTGCGCGCGTCGGCATATTTGCTTGCGTCCGGTTTCTGAGGTTCCTGCTCCACACGATCACCCCCACAAGGCCGCCGCCTTGCTCAGTCCGATGAAGATTGCGGAAAATGCGATCCCAAGAATGACTCCGAATACCTCCAGCCATGCCAGGTGCTCGCGAATCCCTTCCTGCACGATATCGCGCACCTGCTCGGCCGGATAGGCCGACAGCTTGTCGATAACGATTTCCTTCACGTTCAGCCGGCTCAAAAGCATGGTCGCCAGAGAGTCCTCCGTTTGGTAATGCTTTATCAGAACCGGATTGTTCGGCTGAAAAACGAACTGCTCGAGGGAGCCGGTCCGTTCCATGACTCCTTCGAGCATTGAATCAGTGAGTCGAAACGTCGAGACCTGCTTGTCGAGGTGATCGAGTATCTTGTGGGCGAGCGAATCGAAATGAATGATGCCGGTGCCGTTCAGGATTTTGCCCCAGAAGCCGGACATCGACTCCAGTCGCTCGATCACGTGGCCGTGCGCCTTATCGGAATTAACCAATTCGAGTACGTCGTCGCGAAACTCGTCGATGGCAGCGTTCACGGCATTGCGGATCTCGCAGGCGTCCACCTTCTCGACCGCAGTCCGCAGCTTGTCGTGGAGAAGCTCAGGATTGATGATATGCGTCTCCACCGTGCCGGCAAGGGATTGAATGATGTCATCGCGTTTTTTCAGAAGAACGCCCGAGCCCGGCAGATACCAATATCGCTCGAACATCATCCGGATCGCAATCGTATTGGTGAAGCCGCCAATAAAACCGCCGAGCAGAACCGCACTCATGATTTCCAACCGCGCGTATCTCAGGGAAAGGGCCCACGAAAGAAAGAATAAAAAGCCCACGCCGCCGACCGCAGTGGCGCTCAAATGCCGGCTGAGAAAATTTCGCATCTGGTGGTTCGCCCTGTTCTCCCACGTATTATCTACCCGCAAAACCCGCGGGTGACATTCTTCTCCTATGGTACTCCCGAGCCGAAGGGGAGTCAAGCGGAGACGCTCGATGTCCGGGCTTGATCACCAAGCATCACTCACCCTCGGGGGCTTGCACAATCGGTTTTCGTGCGGTATGATCTCCGTGCAACCGTTTGTGCGGTTAGGGAGGCTCTTATGTATACACCGCAAGATTGTCCCGGGTTCGAAAGACTCAAGCATCTGAGCTCATTCAGTTGCAAGTGCCCCAAATGCAAGAAGGAAGTCGAGATCTTTTCCGACGAGTTCAACAAAGAGCATCATTGCAAAGGCTGCGGCAAGAAGATCGACTTCTCAAAATGCGAGCTTGAACAATCGGCGTGATGCCGCCCTGATTTTTCACGTCGGAGGCGACAGCCTACAGCCGCTTCTTGTATTTCCGGTACAATCCCCTGAACTGATCATACGTCAGCCCGAGGAGGAAGGCTGCTTTTTTTTGATTGTATCGTGACTCCTCGAGCGCTTTGCTGATCAGATTCATCTCAAGTTCCTCAACCGCCTGCATGAGCGGCCGACGTACACCGTCAGATTTCTTTTGCGCTTCATGCCGGTCTTCTGAAGCAACTTGATTCTGAACCCAGTTCCGTTCGTACGGATCGCGGAACGGATCAAATTCGATACGGTCGATCAGGAGAGAATCAGCACGATACACGGCGCGCTCGACCACGTTCTTGAGCTCGCGAACGTTGCCCGGCCAGTGATACCGCTCAAGCGCTCCAATGGCGCCATCGCTGAATTCGACTACGCCGTCGCGCCCCATTTCGAATGACATCCGCGACGCGAAATGCCTTGCGAGCAGCGCAATGTCCCCCTTCCGCTCGCGCAGCGGCGGCAGAAACAAGACTTCAAACGACAGCCGATCGAGCAGATCGCGCTTGAATTCCCCGCTCTCGACCAGGGCGGGCAGGTCCGCGTTGGTGGCGCCGATGATGCGCACGTCGACATGCACCTGCTCCGAACTGCCCACCTGCTCAAAACTCCGATACTCGACCGCGCGAAGTATCTTTTCCTGAACCTCAATGGGAATGCTCCCTACCTCGTCGAGAAACAGAGTGCCCCCATGAGCGGCTTCGAACCGGCCCTTGCGCCGCCCGCGCGCGCTGGTAAACGCGCCGGCCTCATGACCGAATAATTCCGACTCGATCAGCGTGGGCGCCAATGCCGCACAGTTCAAGGCTACCAGCGGCCCCTGCCATCGGGCTGAGAGATAGTGAAGTTTTGAAGCGGCGAGCTCTTTGCCGGTTCCCCGCTCCCCTATCAGAAGCACCGGCCGATCCACGCGCGCCACACGCGACAGGCGCTCCTGGAAATCAAGGAATACTTCCGATTGTCCGAGCGCCTCCCCGATGCCCGCCCTCCGTGCTTCATCTCTTCTTACGCCCATCTCCGCCTGTCCTTTAGGTGGTTAATTTTGCCATTCGATGGTTTACAAAACTAATTTTCGAAACATTATACCATAAGAATTTAAAAGTAGCAAGTGGAATTAAATATATATAAGCGTTGTATTTCCAATGTCTTATGAGATTTGAAGCGGCCATGGCATGGTTTGTGCCTATTCACAGCCATCAGGAATCATCAAAAAGGGAGGCATACAATGGGGATCTTCACGAGAGTGCGAGACATCATCAATTCGAACATTAATTCAATGCTGGACAAGGCGGAGGACCCGGAAAAACTGATCCGCCTGATGATCCAGGAGATGGAAGACACGCTGGTCGAGATCAGGGCGTCGTGTGCGGACGTGATGGCGGCCGTGAAGAAGGTGCAGCGCGCGCGCGAGGAGGCGATCGCGAAGGCGGGCCAGTGGGGCGAGCGCGCGAAGCTGGCGGTAGAAAAGGGTCGCGAGGACCTGGGTCGCGAGGCATTGCTGGAAAAGCGCCGATTCCAGGAGCGCGCCGCATCGCTGGAGAAGGAAGCGACCGACTGCACTACGCTGATAGAGCAGTATCAGGCGGATATTGTTCAACTCGAGGAAAAGCTGACGGCTGCGCGCGAGAAGCAGCGCATTCTTGTGAAGCGGCATACTCATGCGCAGAAGAAGAAGCGGGCGCAGCTGGATATCAGGCGTATGGAGACCTCGGATGCATTCATTCGATTCGAGCAGTTCGAGAACCGCATCGAGCGGATGGAGGCGGAGGCCGATCTCGTGAATTTCGGAAGAAAATCCTCATTGGAGGATGAATTCGCAGGCCTCGAGGGCGATGAAGAGATAGAGCAGGAATTACAGGATCTGAAGGATTCAGCCGAAAAATCGCGAGAGGCCGATCCTCGGAAATCCAGCGATGCGCCGCCCTCTCAGGGCGGGGACAGCCCTTCGGCTTAATGATTAAGCGGCGGGCGCTCTTCCAACGGGAGTGAACTTTATGTTAAAGTATGTAGAGTCGGGAAAAAGAGCATCCAATTCAATAGATTTGGATACGAACCAGGTCAAGGAGTTGGAGCAGATCATCGCCCGTTTGAGAGATGACATCGTTTTTTCGACTGCTCCCAAGCGACAGAGACGACGGAATACTTTAACGGAGAGAACGGAAGAAGGACCAGACAAATGACCGGCGTGATCATAGTTGGCATCGTTCTGAGTTCCGTATTGATAGCCATGGGCATCATCGCTGCAACCATCGTGGCGATCAAACGGCCTAAAGACAGCTTTCCTCGACTTCGCGGCGCGGATCAGAAAGGCGAGACGCAAATGATACAGGAGTTGCACGACGGCCTGCTCCGAATGGAGAAGCGAGTCGAGGCGCTGGAGACAATTCTTCTTGAGCGGGAACGAAAGGAAAGAGTCAATGAATCTGCTTGACGGGATGGGCATGACGGGCCTGTATCGCGCCCGCGACGGCATGATTCTCGGTGTATGCAAAGGGGTCGCCGATTACTTCGGATTTTCCGTTGGTTGGCTCAGGATTATCACGGTGGTCGCATTTATCCTGACGGGGTTCTGGCCGGTAGCCGTGTTGTATATCCTCGCGGCCCTGCTGATGAAGCCGGCGCCCTATTCGGCGGAAGAGAGACCGGCGCGTTCTCCCCGGAGGCTGTATCGTTCTCGCAGCGGAATGATCCTCGGCGTCTGCAAGGGGATCGCCGAATATTTTGATCTATCGGTCGGCTGGACGCGGATTCTCGCCCTCGTGCTCCTCATTCTCTCCGGAATTTGGCCCATCGCGATTCTGTATGTACTCGCAGCGTTTCTCATCAAGCCCGAGCCTGTCCTGCCGCTGCAGACGGAAGAGGCGGAGGAATTCTACAACAGTTATATGAATTCCCGCACGATGGCCGTGAAACGCTTGAAGCGCACGTTCGACAACCTTGATCGCCGAATTCAGCACATGGAGAGCATCGTCACCGGTCGCGAGTTCGACTGGGAGCGCCGCCTGCGCGAAGGAACCTGAAGCAGCACTTTTCTTGAACCATGCTCTTGCCTCAAGTCCCGAGCCTACTCCTGCTCCGATTCCGCAACCCGTCCTTTCCGCTCCGCCAGTTCCATCTGGATGCGCGCATGCTCCTGTTTGTCATAGCTGAAGAATGAGAAGATGATGACCCCCGCCAGGTTGATGAGAGCGGTGAACGGGGCATACAACAACTTTATCTTGAGCAGTATCTCCGGATCGATCTCCACTCCTTTTTCAAAACCTATGAAATTCAGATACACGCCCGTGAGAAAGACTCCGATTCCGCCGGCCGCCTTGCTGAAGAGCGTATAGATGCCGTAGTATGCCCCCTCGCGCCTCTTGTGTGTCTCGTACTCGTCAAAATCGACCAGGTCAGCTATGAGGGACCAGAGCATTACATATGCCCCAAGGCCGAAACCCCCGAAGGCAAGCAGCGCGAACACGCGCAGGGTTTTCCCTTCCTCCATGAAAAATGAGGCGAACAGAGCTATTGTGAGGATGGATTGTCCGAGCAGGTAGGCCAGCTTCTTGCTCGTTCGCTTTGAAAACTGCACCCAGAAAACCGCTGACAGCATTGCAAAAAACATGTACGTGGCGAAGAAAACCGATACGAGTTCCTCCATCTTGAGCCAGTACTTCGTTATATACATCATCATGGAAGCCGTGATGCCGCTGCCGACGTCGATGGTCATCATTGAAATCAGCAGAATGAAGAAGGGGCGGTTCTTCAGCGTCGAAAAGAGGTCTCCATACATTGTTCGCATTATTTGTCGCGAAGACGCCAGCTTTCGCTCAGGTTCATGCGCGACTCGCTCATGGGTGCCGAAGAACGTGGCAAGTGTGGTGCAGGTGATGATAAATCCCGCCAATCCGGCGCTGAAACGAAAGGCGTTGGTCGGCTGGCTGAAGTATTCCAGGGCTCGCGTGAAGAAAGCGTCCGGGAGGATTCCGATGTCCTGATGCAGAAAGATAAGAACGTCGTCGGAGAACTCGAGCGCCACGTGCGGGACGATGGCGCCCGCCAGTTCGCCGAAGCGGGTAAATGCGAAATTGAACCCGAATATACTTGAGCGCTCGTCGCTGTCCGGACTCAACTCTGCGCCCAGGGCCAGATATGGAACAGCCACGACCGTATACAGCGCATAGAGCAGAACAACTAGCACGGTCACATAAATGAAGAGCGGAAACCCGATAAGACGCGCCGGCGGCGCCCAAAGAGCGAAAATGAGAATTCCTAATGGGAGTGCGCCTGCGAGCAGGTAAATTCTTCGCCTGCCGAACCTCGTATGTGTGTGGTCAGAGACGAATCCCATAAGCGGATCGGTGACTGCATCCCAGATGTTCCCGATCATTATCGCGGCGCTGACGTACGCAGGATTGAGCCCGACGACATCGGCATAGTAGAACAGCAGGTACAGCGACAACATGTTCCGCGTGATTCCGCCGCCGAACCCGGCGATTCCGTACGCCGTCTTCTCGAAAATGCTTGTGCTCTGCGTTACTGCCCGTGGGGCCGATATCTGTTCGAGGCCCTTTGATTCCAACTCCATAAGAACTCCGGTTGTAAAAATGCCGCTTGTTTTGTATAGTGGGAACGCCTGCGCACAAATTCACGGAAGAACAGGTTCAAACTTTTCAAAATGGTGATGCGCTTCTCTTCTCTTTTTGCGATTATATTCGTCTCCTTGCTTTTTTCTCATGACGCTCTGGCCGATGAGATCGTGCTCGTTAACGGCGACAGAATCAGTGGAGACATATTATACATCTCTCCGATCGAGATTGAAATAAAAACCGACTACGCGGGCGATATCTGTCTCCCCCTTTCAATGGCGGCATCCATATCGACTGACCGGCCCGGCAGGGTCCTGCTCAAGAACGGCGACATCCTGATTGGCAGCATCCGCTCACGGATCGATGATCATATTCTCATCCAGTCCCCATTCACGGAAGAGGTTCTTATTCCTCTCGATGAATTTGCCAGATTCGAGCAGATCGACCCGAATACGGACATTCAGCCGTCTTCGGAGGTATCGGCTCTTGCCGAAGAAACGCCTGCCGAAAAACCTGAAGACGAGTCTCCGGATTTGTGGACGGGGTCCGTTGTCTTTGGGACGCAGCTTCACGAAGGCAATACAGACGATCTCAGCCTGCATTTCGAGGCGAACGCGGTGCGAAAGCTTCCGCGCGAGGAACTAAGCCTGAAGGTCTTTTCCAACTATTCCGAGACCGAAGGGGACACCGATCAGAACGTGGTTTTCGGAGAGTCGAAATTAAAACTGTTCCCGAACACGCGCTGGTATCTCTTTGGCGTCTCCAATCTCGAGTACGATGAGATGGAGAATCTGGGTCTTCGCGCTCAACTATTCGGAGGTCCCGGATATTATTTCATCAAGAAAGAGAACCTCAATTTTTTGGGGGAGATGGGCGTGGGACTTGTGGCGGAGTTTTTTGACGAAGACGGCGAGGAAGACACTACGGAACCGGCATTTTGGCTCAATGCGGAATGGAAGCAAAAACTTTCGGAGCGCATAGAGTTCCTCCAGACTCTCACGCTATTCCCCACCATCGGCGACTTCGACGACTATCGCATACGATCAACGTCTGCGATAAGTACATTGATCAAGAACAGTTGGTGGGTCAAATTCTCTGCAATTGATGAATATGACAGCAATCCCGAAACGGAAGACGTCGAGAGAAACGATTTGCGCGTATTCTCATCTATTGAATACAAATTTTAGCTGCTTGAGGATGATTGTCACAGATAAGCAATTGGATTATAGTATTATAGTTTCGAAAGAACGAAAGCACCCGAAAGGAAGGAGGTAGAGAGCAATGCAGATAAAGAGCAGCGCTTTCGAAGAAGGCGGCACTATCCCCAAAAAGTACACCTGTGAGGGGCAGGATGTCTCCCCTCCACTTTCCTGGTCGGATCCGCCAAACGGGACCAAGAGTCTTGCGCTCATTGCGGATGATCCGGACGCCCCGATGGGAACATGGGTGCATTGGGTTCTCTACGGACTGGCGCCGGACGTAACCAGACTGAGCGAGGGCGTTCCGCCGGACAACGAGGTTCTCGGCGGCGCGAGACAGGGGCGCAACGATTTCGGCAACATTGGATATGGAGGCCCATGCCCGCCGCCGGGCCGGCCGCACCGGTACTACTTCAAACTGTATGCGCTCGATATGAAGCTTTCACTTGCTCCGGGCGCAAGAAAGGCGGAGCTCCTCAAAGCGATGGAAGCGCATATTCTCGCTGAAGGTCAACTCATGGGGCGTTATGGGAGGAGCTGACTACAGCTCGATAATCAGGATGGAACGAATGAAAGAGACAAGGGCGTTTCAAGATCTCGTACCGCCGGACTCATCGAGGCGGTACTGCTATGGCTGCGGAGCTGACAACACCAAGGGACTTCAAATCAAAAGCTATTGGGAGGGAGATGAGGCTGTCGCTCATTGGAAACCCCAGCCCCACCATTCTTCGGGCCCTCCGGACTCACTGAACGGAGGTGTCGCCGCCACGTTGATCGATTGTCACAGTGTGTACACGGCCATCGCGGCCGCATACAAGCTGGAAGACCGTAATTTTGGTGAGGGCGATTACATAGACTATGCCACCGCAAAACTGACGGTGACCTATTTGAAGAGGACCCCTATGGACACTATCCTCGAACTGCGCTCGAAAGTGGTAAAGAAAGGCAATCGCAGTATCCTGGTTGAAACGAGATTGCTGGCCAATGGCGAGGAATGTGTCAAAGGAGAGGTGGTCGCCGTCCGAGTGAATTAGGAACAGGAATTTCCGTCAACAGGAAAGCCGCGCGTGGGGAATCACCTCGCGCAGCACAGAATACGTGATTGAAGGCTGAAAGCGCCGGATCAAACCGGCCTCTAAACTCCCTTAAGGAAACATCCTTAAGTTATTCAAAAACCTGGACAAAGATCATCTTGTTTCAAGCCCGAAAACTGTCCAGTTTATGGATTGCGAGCGTCTTGACTTTTTTTGCGCCGCATACTATAATGAGTTAACGCATAAGGCAAATCTTTATGGTAAATGAAAGCGTTCTCGTACTGAATCGCTCCTGGATAGCGGTAAATGTTGCAAGTGCCCGCCGTGCAATAAGCCTTTTATACCAAGGCTATGCAAAGGTTGTCTCGCCGGAAGATTTTTCCACGTATGACTTTGACGATTGGAGAGAACTATCTCAAGCCGCGGATGACTACTGTATCCATGCGGTAAACTTCAAGATAAGGATCCCCGACGTGATTGTGCTCACCGTTTTCAATGGGATTCATCGGCGCGACATCAAATTTTCTCGACGAAATATATTTGAGAGAGACAGAAACACCTGCCAGTACTGTGGGAACAAGTTCAAGAAGTGGGAACTGACGCTTGATCACGTGGTTCCGCGCAGTATAGGCGGGCGCTCCACCTGGGAAAACCTGGTGCTTGCATGCATACCCTGCAATGTGCGCAAAGGGAACCGTTTGCCGGAAGAAGCGGCGATGCCCCTCATTCGCAAGCCCCGGAAACCGCGCTGGATACCCTATTCCACCGAAAGCTTTGCTTCAGCCCGAAAGCCGAGCTGGCAAAGATTTGTGGATGCTGCATATTGGGACGTTGAGCTGAAAGACTGACCCTTCGGATTTGCCGCATCTCCTCTGCATCGCCGGGAAGCCTCGCCAGGTGAAGAAGTGGAGTTGCTTGTGGGCCTGACTGAGGCCCATTTTTCATTTCGGCCACTGATAACGGTACCAATCAGATGTTTGCACAGGTTGTCTTCAATTTGCCGCTCGATCGCTCCTACACCTATTCAATCCCGCATGACCTTGCCGAATACGTGGTGCCGGGGGTCCGTGTATCGGTTTACCTTCGCAAACACCTTTCGACAGGTTTCGTTATCGAACTGAGCGAAACGGCGCCGGAGGGAGAAATCAAGCCTGTCTGCGATGTGCTGGATGCCGAGCCGCTTGTTGATGAATATCTTCTTCGGCTCACGCGCTGGATAGCCGAGTATTATCTCTGTTCCTGGGGACAGGCGCTCGATTGCGCTCTGCCGCCGGGCGTCAGGCTCTCTTCCCGCACCCGGATCAGTCTGAATCGACTTCCCCCATCCGAATTGAGCAGGATCGTATCAACCTTGGAGCAGCAGGCTCCGGTTCAATTCAAAATTCTGAAAATCCTGCTCGAAAAAAGGAAAATGAGTCTGGCACAACTCCAGAAGGCCATGGGGAACGACAGCCTGTACGGCGCGCTCTCGTCGCTCGAGAAAAGCGGCATCGTGACCAGACTGACTGAGGTCGTCAGGAGCGAGCACGTGAAACGGCTGACGGCGCTGAGAATCCCTGCTCATGTGGACGCGGTGAAAGCCGCCTCGACCCTGGCAAGCGGCTCAATCAAGCAGGGGCGGCTGCTGGAGCTGATCGCTGATCGCGGAGAGATTCTTGCCGCTGAGGCCGCGCGATCCGCGGGAGCTTCCTATGACACGATCCAGCGACTGGTCAAGAAGGGGCTCGTCGAGTTATTCGAGAAGGAAATCGTGCGGTCATATCCAACCCTCTCTCCTTCCGCGAACGATACAGCTGTGCATACGTTAACAGCCGAACAACAGGAGGCGGTCGCCCTGATCCAGCGGCATCTTGAACAGCAGCAGTTTCAAACGGTGCTGCTGGAAGGTATTACCGGCAGCGGAAAAACGGAAGTATACCTGCGGGCAATCGATTTTGTGGCGAGAAAGGGAATGGGCGCCATTGTTCTGGTCCCTGAAATTGCGTTGACTCCGCAAACGGTTTCCCGTTTCAGAGGACGGTTTGGAGATTCCGTGGCCGTGCTGCATTCGCGTCTATCTCTGGGCGAGCGATACGACGAATGGCGGCGGATCAAGGCCGGAATTCTCAACATAGTTGTGGGAGCCCGCTCCGCCATTTTCGCGCCGGTGAAAAACCTGGGGCTGATTGTCGTGGATGAAGAGCACGAGGCTTCGTATAAACAGAATGAGACCCCTCGCTATCAGGCGCGCGACGTTGCAATCATGCGAGCACGCGATGCAAACGCAGTCGTCGTGCTGGGTACTGCGACTCCTTCGCTGGAGACATACCACAATGTTGAACTCGGGAAGTACGCGCGGACCGAACTGAGCGCGCGGGTCCAGAGCCAGGTCTTGCCTGAGATTCAGTTGATCGATCTGCGCGCTGCGCAACGCGGCCAGACGGTCGAGCGGATTCTTTCCGATGAACTCGCTTTCAAAATCGGCGAAAAACTCGCCCGGAAAGAACAGGCGATCATTTTTCTGAATCGGCGAGGGTACACCCCTTTTTTTCTGTGTCCCAAATGCGGCGTCTCATTGGGCTGCCAGCACTGCAGCGTAGCACTCACCTATCACGCGACCGAGAACAAAATGAAGTGTCATTACTGCAATTCCACCAGCCCTGTCCCTCAGCAGTGCCCCTACTGCGGGAATGCGAAACTCGCGAAATTCGGCACCGGCACAGAACGGGTGCAGGAAGAGATAGAGAACCTTTTTCCCGACGCGCGCATCCAGCGGATGGATGCCGATACGACTTCGACGAAATGGGCGCATGAAAAAATCTTCACCGCTTTTCGGGAAGGAGAACTCGATATTCTGGTCGGCACGCAGATGCTGGCAAAAGGGCTTGATTTCCCGCGGGTGACTCTGGTCGGCGTGGTGCTGGCTGATGTGGCTTTGAATCTGCCTGATTTCCGCGCCGCCGAAAGGACCTTTCAATTGCTGATGCAGGTCGGAGGCCGCTCCGGGCGCAGTCATCGGGGAGGAGAGGTCATTATCCAGACTTACAATCCGGCGCATTATGCGATTCAGTGCGCAAAAATGCACGATTATCGGGGTTTCTATCAGGAAGAAATGAAGCTGAGACGCGAAGTCGGGTTCCCGCCCTACCGGCGCCTGATGAATGTGCTGGTCGATTCCACCTCGCAAAAGGAGGCATTACAGGCAACCCGTCGTCTCGCAGAAGTGGCGAAGCAAGGCGAGGCCGCCGATGCGCGGACTCTTACGATTATGGGACCATCGGCCGCGCCGCTTGCAAAGATCAAGGGACGGTATCGATTCCGCTTCCTGCTGTTGTCGCCGCATGCGGCGGTACTAAAGCGCATCGGGCAGGCCATAATCGATTCTCACAAAAAAATTCACGGCGCAAAGGCGCGCTTGACCGTCGATATGGACCCGGTGTCAATGATGTGATGTGAAGCTTTCTCGTGGAGGATGTGAATGAACAGCCAGTTGAAATGTTCGCTTGACGCAATATTTAAACCGCGCTCAGTTGCCATTATCGGCGCGAGCAATAACCGCGACCGCTGGGGGTACGGCACAATGCTCAATATGCTTGAGGCCGGATATCGAAATGCGCTGTATCCTGTGAACCCGAATGAGCAAGAGGTGCAGGGTGTTCCCTGCTACCGGAGCATTCACGACATTCCTGCGGACATAGATCTGGCCGTGATAGTTGTCAACGCTGCAGCGGTTCCCGACATCCTTCGCCAGTGTATCCAGAAGAAAGTCAAGGGCGGCATCATCATTACCGCCGGCTTTGCGGAAGTCAGCTCCGATGGAGCGGTCGTCCAGCAGCAACTCGCGGAAGAGGCGAAGCGCGCCGGCTTCTATTTTGTTGGTCCAAACTGCTGGGGTATCTGGAGCTCGCAGGCAAACGTAAACACGCTGTTCTGGGATCTGCCCCCGAAAGGGCCGATCTCTTTCGTTTCGCAGAGCGGATCGCTCGGTGAATATCTGTACAATGCAACACAATCAAGAGGCTATGGCATCGATAAATTCGTCAGTTGCGGCAACCAGGCATGCATTAGCTTTAATGATTTTCTTGAGTATCTTGCGGACGACCCTCAGACGCGGGTCGTGATTGGATATGTCGAAGACGTGGGCGACGGGCGCAGATTTGTGGAGGTGGCGAAGAAAGTGGTGGCGCAAAAACCGCTCCTGATTTACAAGGCCGGTTCCACGCGCGACTCGGCGCGCGCCGCGCGATCCCATACCGCCGCTATCGCCGGCAACAACGAAATTTTTGATGCGGCATGTCGGCAGGCCGGCATCATTCGCTGGCACGATTTCATGGAGATTTTCGACATGGCCGAGGCCTTGTGTTACCAGCCGCTTCCGAGAGGCAATCGAATAGCTGTCATTTCTTCGGCTGGCGGTTTCTGCGTGACTGCAGCCGAGTCATGTTCGCGAATGGGGATGGATTTGCCGGAAATGAGCGAACAGGCGCAGGCGTCCCTGCGCGAGCACATGCGCGCATTCGCTCCTCCGCCCGTTAACCCGATTGATTGTATTGCCCGCAAGAGCAACGACTCGATATTGGATATCGCCGATATCGTTGCACGCCAGGACAACATCGATGGCCTCATCATGACGCCGCACGTCGGCCAGTTCAAGCGCCACATGAAAGCCGGGGACATGATCAAGAGGATTCGCCTGGCCGAAGCAATCTCGGCGATTCCGGAAAAATATGGGAAGCCGCTTGTATGCGCCAATGAGCATGAGTTGGCCGGTCCGGTCTACGAGATTTTCAAGGGTAAGCACGTTCCATTCTTTGACAACCCGATGGATTGCGCCAAGGCAATGTACGCATTGGTCAAATGCGCGGAGATCCGGCGAAGAAATAAAAGCGCCTAAAGTTTGATTTCACCGTAGGGCGTTTGCAGGTATCCCGAGGCGGCTAATTCCGGATGGCCGCTGACGCCATTCATCAAGACATTAATTAAGCCGCTGCCGGCGGAGAGTTCTCCCGTCAAAATTATGCGGTCCCGTTTCCCCGCCGTCACCGTAGCCGTCTCGCCGTCGGGCTTCAAACCGGTTATTTGGGCGCTTCCCAGATTCATCGCAAACGTCAAGTCTTTTATTCCCAGATCGAAAACATTCGGGTTCTCTATTTCCGCATCTGCGATTACCCGAGCCTTGGTGAGTGAAACATCCGCTAGTTGCACTTTTACGGTCGATAGCACCGGCGGGCGAAGGATCGGAAGTGTCCCACTGCGCGAAAACGGAATCTCGACCGGAGTGCCGAATATGTGAGTTTTCAATGCGCCGTACGCCAGATAATCGACTTGCGAAGCGCTCGATACGTCTTTGTCCAATTTCGCCAGGTCGGCATAGGCAAGCTTTAAGGGAAGGCTAACGGTGCTTGTTTGATTTGGAAGAAGCGAAGATTCCACCGCCGTGTCACTCTTGAAAATTTCCTTTCCCTTGACGGCAATTCCCACCTGGACCGGCACTGCATGAATGAGAAAAGAATGTGGGTTGAATACATCCATTTCCAGTTTCAGGCGGACGCCGGTGAAATCAATGCCGGTGATGCTCGCTTGCACGGATTCCACCCACGGTCTCTTGAACAATCCGAGCGTGGCGCACCCGGAGAGCAAGAAGAACAATATCCCTATTGCGGTGCATGTGATTATCCGAAAGTTCTTCATTTTCCGCCTCATTGCTTCCTGGGTATAAGGATCGGCGGTTGAGGATCGAACATCGCGAGGGAAAATGGGAATGTCACTTCACCTCTAAGACACAGCGGAATCCAATCGCGGCGCTGCTGCCGTCAGGCCGGAAATACATCCGTTGTGTCGTCTTTGCTCCATCAAGGTGATAGTACCAGGAACCTCCTCGGATTATCCTGTACTCACCTGTAGCCGGACCAACGGGATTATTCGGAGGGCTCTGCATGTAATATTTACTGTCCCACCAGTCCGAACACCACTCCCATACGTTTCCGGCCATATCTTCCGCGCCATACACGCTCTTGCCGGTCGGGAAAGACCCCACCGGCGCGGCGGTTTTATGGGAATCATCCATCCCGGCGGCGCTCCATTTCGCAGAAAAACTCTTGTCGGCAACATTAGCAATTGAGCCGGCCGGCGTCGTGTTTCCCCAGGGGAATATGCGCCCGTCCGTGCCGCGCGCCGCCTTTTCCCATTCCGCCTCGGTCGGCAGCCTCTTTCCGATCCAGCCAGCGTATGCATTGGCATCATTCCAACTCACGCAAATGGCCGGGTGATCGAGCATCGTTTCAAAGTTCGAATCCGGTCCGTACGGGTGACGCCAGGTACGCACGCTCTCAGATGCGCCTTGCTTCTCGGCGTCGGTGACGTATCCTGTCGCATCGACAAATTCTTTGAACTGCGCGTTGGTCACTTCAAATCTGTCGATATAAAAGCCGCTGAGACAGACATTATGTGCGGGCATGTCATCTGAGCCTTGTGCTCCGGTTGAGACGCCCATCGTAAAGATTCCACCGGGAACGTAAACCATTCCGGCAGGCGCGGCGGCAGAGCGTTGTTTCGCTACTGCGGGAGTGTCCGGTGAGCATGGTTGTCCGGCAACGGGCGCAATAGCGCGAGCAATTTCGGGCGCAGGTTCGGGCGTAGCCTCCTGAGGAATTTCCTGCACTTGCTCCAAAATTTGTTCAGCCGGTTCCTGTGTTGAGGGGACCTGCGTTCCTGCCATCGATCGCGGTTTTTCAGCTTCAGTTATTGCCGGTTTTTCGAATTCGGCTGGAGGCATCGATTTCTTGACGCCCGTCCTTGATACCCAGACCGCAAATATGATTACAAGAACGATGAGTGCAACCGTTATCCCGCGTCGTCTCGAGTCCATTGGATTTGGTCCTTCCTCTCTCCTACCTCACCCTGTAAGATTATTATATTATGCTGGATTAGAAGGAAATGCAAGGGTCTTCGAAAACGTGGGATTACTTGACGCGGTTTCGGTTATTTGCAATAATGATGCAAAACATTCCCGCCTGCATAAGTGGCTCAGCCACAAGGAGAAGCGCATGCTGTCTATTTATGTGGATATTATTCCGTTAAAAATCGCCTTGACGCAAGTTTCAGCCAAGATATCAAAAAACGCCATCTGGAGCAGGTTCTCACCTCTTAAAGTGGGCTTTCTGCCGGAGCCGGACGTGCCCGGGCCCGAGTGGGTGAAGGTCCGCGTTCATTCTTGCGGGTTGTGCGGAAGCGATCTTCACCTGCTGAAACTCGACATCAATCCCCGAAGCTGCATTGCCGCTATCCCCGGAATGGAGCGCATCTTTCTCGGACATGAATTGTTTTGCGAGGTTGTCGAGACGGGTGATGCGGTCAGCGACGTGGCAGTGGGTGATCGGCTGGCTTACCTCGGATTCTTCCCCAATTGCAAGGCTCTTGGCGCGACCCCTTGTGCGCCCTGCGCCGAGGGGAATTATACATTATGTCTTGCTCCCGACAAGGGCAAGCTGCCTTTTAACCGCGGAGGCGGTTTTTCGGAATACATGATCGCGCATCGTTCCCAATGGGTCAAACTCCCTGCCGGTTTTACCGAGGACCAGGCGTTGCTGACTGAGCCGATCGCCGTGGCGGTTCATGCCGCTCTGAAGTCCCCACCGCGCGCGGGCGACCGCGTTCTCATTATCGGATCGGGAACGGTCGGATTGAATCTGCTCCAGGTGATCAAGGCTCTCGAGCCCGAAGCTCGTGTGACCATGCTGGCCCGCTACCAGGCGCAGGAAGAGAAGGCTCTGGGATTTGGGGCGGAGAAAGTCATTCGCGGCGGCGACCTGTATCGTGCCGTGGCCGACGATACGGGCGCCAGGCTTTTCTGCGGAATGATGGGGAGCCGGATGATCCTCGGGGGATACGATATCGTTCATGACACGGTCGGTTCCGGCAATACATTCCAGGACGCGCTCCGCTGGGTGAGAAGCCGCGGTTCGGTTATTCTCAGCGGTGTCGAGCTGGCAACGCCGAAGTTCGATTTCGCACCGGTTTGGCACCAGGAGATCCATGTGACCGGCATCAATTGTCACGGGCAGGAACACGCGGGCGGAGTTTCGCGGACCTCCTTCGACTGGGCAATCGAACTGATCCAGCAGGGAAAAATCGATACCGCCTCATTGATTTCACATCGGTTCCCGCTCAAGCGGATTCGAGATGCTGTAGAAACCATGACACATAAGCGAAAAGAGCCTACCTTCAAAATCGTCATGGACGTCAGTGGCGGGGTCCAGGCCGAGATTTCAGCTATCGGCTGATTCGGCAAGCTTTCGCTCTTTTTTCGGCTTCTTCTGATATTTCCGGCAAAGCGCCAGGCCTCGTCCAGCATTTCCCAAATTTCGTAGTACCCTTAAGCTGATATTTTGAGAAGAACTGGCGGCGCCGATCGACGCACCGCATTCGGCTTGGATGATCAGTATTGTTCATTCCCTTGCCGACTGGCTTTAAATTCGTTAATCTATAAAAAGTTATCCTCTTGATCACTTTGTTGGCGATGTGTACCAAGAGCCCCGCCAATGATCAGAAGCAGGGTTTTCTTATGGATGAAGGCAGAAAACGAGTTGTAATTGAACGGGTGAGGCCTGAGATCGACTGCGGCCGCTTTCCGATCAAACGAGTTGTGGGCGAGAAGGTGACTGTTCGAGCGGATATCTTTGCAGATGGGCATGATTCTCTCTCCGCGGTCCTCTGTCATAAGAAGGAGGGCGCTCCCGTCTGGAACGAGACCCACATGAAGTACCTGGTGAACGACCGTTGGGAAGGCCAATTTCCGGTTGACGAGATAGGCTTTTACCGCTACACAATTGAGGCGTGGGTGGATCGTTTTAAAACGTGGCGCGCCGATTTAGCCAAAAAAGCGAATGCGGGAACAGGCACGCGGGTTGATCTTCTCATTGGCGCGGACCTCCTTGGTGAGGCCGCCGGACGGGCATCCGGTCCCGATGCCGAAAGGCTTCAGGATTTGGCCCGAGCTTTGAGAACGGTACCCGACGATCAAACGGCGTTCGACCTGTCGTTCGGAGATGAACCCGCAAGTTTAATGGCAAAATATCCGGATAGACGTTTCGCCACCGGCTACGGAAAAGAATTGGTTGTCTTCGTGGACCGCACCAAGGCGCAGTTCAGCGCCTGGTACGAAATGTTCCCCCGCTCCTGCAGTGCCGAGCCCGGCCGGCACGGCACGTTCGCCGATTGCGAAAAGCGGCTCCCGTACATCGCGTCGATGGGGTTCGACGTCCTTTACCTCCCCCCGATACATCCGATTGGCACAACCAACCGCAAGGGAAGAAACAATCGACCGGATGCCGGCCCCGACGATCCCGGCAGTCCATGGGCCATTGGCTCCTCGGAAGGCGGACACATGGCGGTGCACCCGCAGTTGGGTACACTTGAGGATTTCCGCCGGCTCGTTGAAAAGGGGAAAGAATTAGGGGTTGAAACCGCGATCGATCTCGCGCTTCAGGGAACTCCCGATCATCCATATGTCAAAGACCACCCTGAATGGTTCCGCTGGCGTCCCGACGGAACTATACAATACGCCGAGAACCCGCCAAAGAAATATGAGGACATCTATCCCTTCAACTTTGAATCTGATAGCTGGCGAAAGCTGTGGGAAGAGATCCGAAAGATCGTTTTCTTCTGGATCGAACAGGGAGTAACCATTTTTCGGGTTGATAATCCGCATACCAAACCATTTCAGTTCTGGGAGTGGTTGATCGCAGAAGTTCGATCGGTTCGCCCGGACATCCTCTTTCTCTCCGAGGCGTTCACGCGTCCAAAGGTCATGTATGACCTTGCAAAGGTGGGGTTCAGCCAGTCCTACACGTATTTCACTTGGCGAAATACGAAATGGGAACTCGAGCAGTATTTCGCGGAGCTCACACAGACGGAAGTCAGCGAGTTTTTTCGACCGAACCTGTGGCCGAACACGCCCGATATCCTCACGGAATATCTCCAGATGGGCGGCCGCCCCGCTTTCATGATCCGCTTTATCCTTGCGGCCACCCTCGGCGCCAGCTATGGGATATATGGGCCTGCCTTTGAGTTGTGCGAGGACCGCGCGCGCGAATTTGGAAGCGAGGAATACTTTGGCAGCGAGAAGTACGAGATACGGTATTGGGACATTGATCGGTCTGACAGTCTCAAGCATCTCATCGCGATGGTCAACAAGCTGCGCCGGGAAAATCCCGCGCTGCAAAGCGGTCGGAACCTGCGTTTTCATGCGATCAGCAACGAACAGCTCATTTGCTACAGCAAGCATACGGACGACTTGAGCGATATCATCCTGGCGGTAGTCAACCTGGATGCGCATCATGCGCATGCGGGCTGGCTCGACATCCCGCTTTCGCTGTTCGGGCTCGATCCGCATCAGTCCTACCAGGCGCACGATCTGTTGAGCGGCGCGCGGTACCTGTGGTACGGCTCGAGAAACTACGTCGAGATAGACCCGAACGTGGTTCCCGCACACCTGTTTCGAATCCGGAGGCGGATTCGGACGGAAAGAGATTTCGATTATTTCATGTAGAGGGAGCATCCGAATGAAGCTCGGGCCGAAAGAATTTGTCGCGTTGGAAGACGATCCATACTGGTACAAAGATGCTGTTGTTTATGAGGCGCACGTGCGCGCTTTCCGCGACAGTGACGGCGACGGAACCGGAGATTTTCGGGGACTGGCCGAAAAGCTCGATTATCTGCAAGACCTCGGAATCACCGCTATCTGGTTAACCCCGTTCTGCCCCAGCCCTCTGCGAGATGACGGGTACGATATATCCAGTTATACGGATATCAATCCCGCATACGGGAACCTGCGCGATTTCAAGGAGTTCCTGGGCGGCGCGCATGAGCGCGGAATCCGCGTGATTACCGAGCTTGTTCTGAACCATACATCCGATCAGCACATCTGGTTTCAGCGAGCACGAAGGGCCGCTCCGAACTCGCGGTGGCGCAACTTCTACGTATGGAGCGATACTCGGGAGCGGTACGAGGAAGCCCGGATAATTTTCCGGGATTTCGAACCGTCTAATTGGAGCTGGGATCACCTGGCTAAGGCATATTACTGGCACCGTTTCTATTCGCATCAGCCGGACCTGAATTACGATAATCCGGACGTTCAGCGAGCAATGCTGCGCGTGATCGACTCTTGGCTCAGTCTTGGGGTTGACGGCCTGCGCTTGGATGCGGTCCCCTATCTCTATGAACGCGACGGCACAAACTGTGAGAACCTTCCGGAAACCTACGAGTTTCTCAAGAAGCTCAGGGCGCACGTCGACAAGCGGTTCAAGAACCGCATGTTCCTCGGAGAAGCGAATCAATGGCCTGAGGATGCAGTCGCGTACTTCGGCGAAGGCGATCAATGCCACATGGCTTTCCATTTCCCCTTGATGACGCGCATGTTCATGGCGCTTCGGATGGAGGATCGCTTCCCGATAATCGACATACTCGATCAGACGCCGGCCATTCCCGACTCTTGTCAGTGGGCGCTCTTTCTTCGCAACCACGACGAGCTGACGCTCGAGATGGTGACGGATGAGGCCCGGGATTACATGTACAGGGTGTACGCGCAGGACCCTCGAATGCGGGTGAATCTCGGAATCCGCAGACGGTTGGCTCCGCTTTTGGAAAACAACCGCCGCCGCATCGAAATGATGAACGGGCTCCTGCTCTCGCTGCCGGGCACCCCTGTCATCTATTACGGCGACGAGATCGGGATGGGCGATAATTACTATCTGGGCGATCGCAACGGTGTCCGGACCCCGATGCAGTGGAGCGCCGACCGCAATGCAGGCTTTTCCTCCGCCAATCCGCAGAAGCTGTACCTGCCCGTCATCATCGATCCGGAATACCATTACGAATCACTGAACGTGGAAGCGCAGCAGAATAATCCCAGTTCGTTGTTGTGGTGGATGAAACGCCTCATCTCGCTCCGGAGGCGATTCCAGGCCTTCGGACGCGGCTCGATACAATTCCTGAATCCAGCGAATCCAAAAATACTCGCATATATTCGCGAATACCAGGAGGAACGAATACTGATTGTCGCAAATCTGTCCCGGTTCGTGCAATACGTCGAATTGGATCTTTCTGCATACCAGGGGGTTGTCCCGATCGAATTGTTCGGGCGAACGGAATTCCCGGCGGTGAGCGAATTGCCATACCTGCTGACGCTCGGTCCACACTCGTTCTACTGGTTTTTGCTCGAGTCCAAGCGTGAAACGAAAGAAAGCATGGAAGTCGCCAGTCATGTGCTTGAGTTGCCGCTTCTGACAGTCGCAAAGGATTGGGAATCGGTGTTTCGGGGAAAAGCAAAGGAAGAGCTCGAGGCGCATCTCCCCGGATACCTGAAATCATGCAGGTGGTTCGGCGGCAAAGCCCAGAAGGTAAGTTTGACAGAGATAATCGAAGCTATTCCCATACCGGATAAACAATTGCTGGCGCATCTAACAATCGTGCGCGTGGATTATCTGGACCGGGATTCAGAGGAATACGTGCTTCCTCTCAATTATGTCGCCGGAGAGCAGGCCGACGCTTTGATGAAGGAGCACCCGCTCTCCACTGTCGCGCGCGTGCAGGTGAAATCGAAAAATGAAACCGGAATCCTGTACGACGCGCTGGTGGATAAGCAATTTTCCTTCGAACTCTTCCATGTTATTGCATCGCATCATCGCCGAAAAGGACGGCGCGGCGAATTGTTCGCCACTACCACTCGTTTCTTCCGGAGACCCCGCAAGACGGAGCCGCCGCTCGAACCTTTCATCCCCAATGTGGAACAGAGCAACACCTCGATTATCTATGGCGATCGATATATCTTGAAGCTGTTTCGGCGCCCCGACAGGGGGATCAATCCAGACCTCGAGATCGGACTGTTTCTGAACGAACGCAATGTTTCCATTGCCCCGGTTGCCGGCGCCATAGAATATCGCGTAAAGGGAGCCGAACCAACCACAGTCGCGATCCTCATGAACTTCATTCCGAACGAAGGCGACGCGTGGCGATACACGCTCGAACATCTTGGACATTACTATGAAAATGCGCTTGCGCGAACGACTCGCGAAGCCGAGCCGGCGGTTCCCGCGATGCACCCGCTGGAACTTGTCGGGAAGGAGCCGTCTGATCTCGCACAGGAAATGATAGGCCCATATATGGAAGCGGCGCGCCTCATCGGGCGGCGCACGGCCGAGTTGCATGTGGCATTGGCATCCAACCGCGAAAATCCCGATTTTGCGCCCGAGCCGTTCTCAAAATTATACCAGCGGTCACTGTACCAATCGATGCGTAACTTGACGCTTAAGTCATTCGGGCTCTTGAATCAGTTCATGAAGATCCTGCCCGAGGGAATCCGGCTGGAGGCTCAGCAAATTTCGGCGCAAGAGAAAGAAATCCTTTCCCGCTTCCGCTCTCTCGTAGATAGGAAAGTGACTGCGATGCGAATTCGATGTCATGGAGATTATCACCTGGGGCAATTGCTCTTTACGGGAAAGGATTTTGTCATTATCGATTTCGAAGGAGAGCCGGCCCGCCCCATTTCCGAGCGCAGGATCAAGCGGTCTCCCCTGCGCGACGTGGCGGGAATGCTGCGCTCATTTCATTACGCCGCCTATTCGGCGATTTTTTCTCAAGAAGAACGGGGTCTGATTCGCCCGGAGGACTTGCCCTACGTTGAACGGTGGGCCCTGTTCTGGTACACGTGGATCGCTGCATTGTTTCTGCAGTCGTATCTGGAACCGGCGGGTCAGAGTGCCTTCCTCCCAAAAGAAAGAGAGGAGCTTCGGGTCCTTCTCGACCTTTACCTGCTGGAAAAAGCCATTTATGAATTGGGGTATGAGCTCAATCACCGGCCGAATTGGGTGCGGATACCGATTCGCGGAATTCAAAAACTAATGGAGTCATAGCGTTTTCTTGTTCGGCGAGAATGCATTTGGAAAGGAGAAAACATGAACGAAACGGCGGCGGCCGGAGCGAAGGTCCGGCATGATGTAACGCTGCTCAGCGAGGATGATCTCTACCTTTTTAATGAGGGAAGTCATTTTCGTCTCTTCGATAAGTTGGGTGCTCATCTGGTTGAACGGGAGGGCAACGCCGGAACCTGCTTCTCGGTCTGGGCTCCCGGCGCCGAACGCGTCTTTGTGATGGGTGACTTTAATGAATGGAATAAGTCCAGCCACCCCCTGTATCCCAAGGGGCAGAGCGGCATCTGGGAGGGCTTCATCGAGGGAGTCGGTAAAGGAACTCACTACAAGTATCACATCGTTTCCCGCTACCACAATTACCGGGTGGACAAGGCCGACCCCTTGGCGCGCTACTATGAGATCCCCCCAAAAACGGCCTCAATCGTCTGGGATGTGAATTACAGTTGGGGAGATGCGAAATGGATTCAAAACAGACAGAGCCGGAACTCCCATGCCTCCCCCATCTCGATTTACGAAGTGCACCTCGGCTCCTGGATGCGTATGGCCCAGGAATGGCAGCGGCCCCTGACCTACCGGGAGATCGCGCCGAAAATGGCTGAATATGTGAAAGGCGCGGGCTTCACTCATGTTCAGTTCCTGCCGGTCATGGAGCATCCCTTCTATGGCTCGTGGGGATACCAGTCTCTCGGGTATTTCGCGCCCACGAGCCGGTATGGTCCGCCGGAAGATTTTATGTACTTGATCGATCTTCTCCACCAGCACGAGATCGGCGTGATTCTGGATTGGGTGCCCTCTCATTTCCCGAGCGATGAACACGGATTGGGATACTTTGACGGGACCCATGTGTACGAACATGCTGACCCGAAAAAAGGGATTCAGCCGGATTGGAACAGCTACATCTTCAATTACGGCCGAAACGAGGTCCGGAGCTTCCTTATCAGCAGCGCCCTCTTCTGGATGGATGCCTATCATATCGACGCGCTCCGGGTCGATGCCGTCGCCTCGATGCTCTACCTCGATTACTCACGCAAGGACGGCGAATGGGTACCGAACGAGTTCGGCGGGAAGGAGAATCTGGAGGCTATCGCGTTCCTGCGGCGGTTCAACGCGGAGGTCTACAAGCATTTTCCAACTGCGCAAACAATTGCTGAAGAGTCAACCGCCTGGCCGATGGTGTCCCGGCCCACATATGTGGGCGGCCTCGGCTTCGGCATGAAATGGGATATGGGGTGGATGCACGATATCCTCGAATACATGTCGAAAGACCCGGTTCACCGCAAGTTTCATCACACGCTGTTGAATTTCCGGATGCTGTACGCATTCCATGAGAACTTCGTGCTCCCGCTTTCACATGACGAGGTCGTCTATGGAAAAGGTTCCCTCTTGCGGAAGATGCCGGGCGACGACTGGCAGAAATTCGCCAACCTGAGGCTACTGCTCGGCTACATGTATGGACAGCCGGGCAAGAAGCTGCTTTTCATGGGCGCGGAATTTGGACAATGGGATGAATGGGACCATGAGAAGAGTCTGGACTGGCACCTCCTCGACTTCCCTTTCCATGCGGGGATGAAGCGGTGGGTTGAAGACCTCAACCGGCTGTATCGGACCGAGCCGGCGATGCATGTATTCGACTTCGACCCGTATGGATTTGAATGGATCGATTGCAATGATTCGGAGCAGAGTGTCATCACTTTCTTGCGGAAAGGACATTCCCCCAGTCACACCATTGTCATTGCATGCAACTTTACTCCCGTTCCGCGCCATAATTACAGGATAGGGATTCCGCACGCGGGCTTCTGGAGGGAAATCCTGAATAGCGACTCAAAGGATTACGGCGGCAGCGGACAAGGAAATTTGGGTGGCATCGAGGCCGCGCCATTCCCGTTTCACGGGCGCCCCAATTTCCTCATGGCGACGATACCGCCCATGGGGATCGTATTCTTCAAGTGCGAGGAGAAAACAGGTGAACCTTGACGTCAGCCTCGGCGCCGTTTACCGCGGCGGCGGCAATTGCGACTTTCTGGTGTGGGCGCCAAACTGCCGGAAAGTCGATCTTCATATTCTCTCGCCGCATGAGACGGTGATCCCCCTTGAAGGAGGCGATTTCGGCTACTTCCGCACTGCGGCGAGCGACATTCAGCCCGGCGCACGGTACCGATTTCGGCTGGACGACGAAGCTGAGCTGCCGGATCCGGCATCTCGATATCAGCCCGAAGGCGTTCACGGGCCGTCAGAGGTAATAAGCTCGGAGTTTGCCTGGAATGACTCCTGCTGGTTCGGTCTTCCGCTCAAAGACTACATCCTGTACGAGGTCCACGTCGGGACATACACGCCGGAGGGCACCTTCGATGCTTTTATCCCCCACCTCGATTACCTGGTGGACCTCGGGATCACGGCGGTCGAACTTATGCCCGTGGTTCAATTTCCCGGTACTCGGAACTGGGGGTATGACGGCGCCTATCCTTTTGCGGTGCATACGGCATATGGCGGGCCGGCGGGATTGAAGAGACTGGTAGATGCCTGTCACGCGAAAGGGCTTGCGGCGGTCCTGGATGTTGTATACAACCATCTCGGACCGGAAGGAAATTACCTGGTAAAGTTCGGCCCGTATTTTACCTCGCGCCACAAGACCCCATGGGGAGAGGCTGTGAATTTTGATGACGAATACAGCGACGGCGTGCGCCGATACTTCACTGAGAACGCCATCTATTGGTTGAAGGAATTTCATTTCGATGCGCTGAGGCTGGATGCAGTGCACGCCATTCTCGATTTTTCGGCCGAGCCGTTCCTCGAAAGACTGGGCGTCGTCACCCGCGAACTGTCGGAAAAAATGAATCGACGGTTATATTTGATCCCGGAGAGCGATCTCAATGACGCGCGGCTTATCAGGCCGAGGGAGCTTGGCGGATACGGGCTCGACGCGCAGTGGTGCGATGACTTTCACCACTCTCTGCGGGCTCTTCTGACTGCCGAGCGAACCGGATATTACCAGGATTTCGGGGAACTTGCCCATCTTGCGAAGTCTTTTCGCGAGGGATATGTTTATTCGGGCCAATATTCCCGGTATCGGCGGCGGCGCCATGGCAATTCTTCGCGCGAGGCGCCTGCCGAACGTTTTGTCGTTTTTTCGCAGAACCATGATCAGGTGGGCAATCGAATGCAGGGGGAACGCCTGACGGAACTGGTTGAATTTGACGCGCTCAAACTGGCAGCCGCAGTCGTTCTCCTCTCTCCGTTCCTGCCGCTCCTCTTCATGGGAGAGGAATACGGAGAAACCGCGCGCTTCCCTTATTTCATCAGTCACGGCGACCCCCGGCTCGTCGAGGCGGTACGCAAGGGGCGACGCGACGAATTTTTGGAGTTCCAATGGGAGGGCGAGCCGCCTGATCCACAGAGCGAGGACACATTTCGCAGCGCCAAGCTGAACCATTCGTTAAAGAGCAGCGGGCATCATGCAGCGCTTCTCGCTTTTTATAAGGAACTGATTCGGTTGCGCAAAAAAATTCCGGCGCTTGCGCATTTGCGGAAAGAAACCATGGCGGTCAGAGCCTTCGAATCTGAAAAGGTGCTTCTGGTAAGACGATGGGAAGAAGACGAAATGGTCGCGTGCATGTTTCATTTTCGCAAGGAGAATGATTCGGTCGACGTTCCCTTGCCGGAAGGCGAATGGAAAAAAATCCTGGACGCACATAATCCTCGATGGGGCGGGCGGGCCGGTTCCCTGCCCGAATTAATTTCGTCTGCCGGCCGCGTCAGGTTTGATCTTCGCCCCTTTGCCGCATGCGTTTTTCTGAAACAGGCGGAGCGACTTCTATGAACCAGTACATCTGCGTTCACGGCCATTTCTATCAGCCGCCGCGGGAAAATCCCTGGCTGGAAGCAATAGAGCTGCAGGATTCCGCCTACCCCTACCATGACTGGAATGAAAAGATTACCGCCGAATGCTATGGGACGAACGCAACATCCCGTATCCTGGACGATCGCCGGCGAATCGTACAAATCGTCAACAATTATGGAAACATGAGTTTCAATTTCGGGCCGACGCTGCTGGCGTGGTTGGAGGCGAAAGCCCCGGATGTCTATATCGCTATCCTGAATGCGGATAAGGAGGGCATGGCCAAATTTTCGGGGCACGGCGGTGCAATGGCACAGGCATATAACCACCCGATTCTCCCGCTGTTAAACAGGAGAGACAAGCGAACACAGATACTGTGGGGGATTCGCGATTTTGAGCATCGTTTCGGGCGGCATCCCGAAGGGATGTGGCTGCCGGAAACGGCTGTCGACCTGGAGACGTTGGAACTGCTCGCTGAAAGCGGTATTTCCTTCACCGTCCTGGCGCCGCATCAGGCGAAACGGGTGCGCCCGCTTCGACGGGGAACGTGCATCGCTGCACATCAAGCAGGGCAAGCTCGGCCGGAGAAGGACAGCAGGTGGCGCGATGTGACGGGAGGGAAAATCGACCCGACCATGGGGTATCTGCTCCAACTGCCGTCAAGGAGAACAATAAACGTGCTTTTTTATGACGGCCCGATTTCGCGCGCCGTCGCTTTTGAAGGCCTGTTGAACCAGGGCGAGACCTTTGCTAAAAGGCTGACAAGCGGGTTCTCCGCCGCACGAGATTGGCCACAGCTCGTCCATATCGCAACGGATGGAGAAAGCTATGGACACCATCATCGGCATGGAGACATGGCGCTCGCGTACGCTCTCCAGTACATCGAATCCCGAAAATTGGCCCAACTGACCGTGTATGGCGAGTATCTCGAGAAGCATCCGCCAACGCATGAGGTCGACATTTATGAAAACACGTCCTGGAGCTGCGCTCATGGCATTGAACGATGGCGCAGCGACTGCGGTTGCAACACCGGGGGCCGGCCGGGGTGGACGCAGGCTTGGAGGACTCCCCTGCGCGAGGCGCTCGATTGGCTTCGCGACCGTCTGATTCCTGAATACGAGTTGAATGCCGCGAAGTACGTGCTTGATCCCTGGGCCGCGCGCGACGATTATATCGATGTCGTACTGAACAGGTCCGCAGCGAATGTCAACTCCTTCATTAATCAGCACGCCGTTCGCCCGCTGCAGTCCGCGGAACGCGAAACCGTTCTCAAGCTTCTCGAGCTGCAGCGGCACGCTTTGCTGATGTACACGAGCTGTGGGTGGTTCTTTGACGAGTTGTCGGGTATCGAAACGGTACAGGTGATACAATACGCAGGACGCGCTCTCCAGTTGGCGCAAGAGCTTTTCGGGAATGAAATCGAAACCCATTTTCTTGAACTTCTTTCCAGAGCGAAGAGCAACATAGCCGAATTTCACGACGGACGTCTCATCTTTGAGAAGTTCGTGCGGCCGGCGGTCGTTGACCTGAAAAAGGTGGCTGCGCACTATGCCATAAGTTCTCTTTTCGAGGAGTATGCGGAGCATACAAATATCTACTGCTACACCGTCGAGAAGAAAAGATATGACGGCTTTGCCACGGGAAGCGCAAAGCTTGCGATAGGAAGCGTGAAGCTATCCTCCGAGATAACCGGCGAATCGCAGGACCTCTGCTTCGGCGTGCTCCATTTCGGCGACCATAACCTCAATTGCGGCGTCATGGATTACGCGGGCGCAAAACCGTTTGAAGCGCTCTATAAGGAAATATCCGACGCATTTCAACGAGCGGATTTGCTGATTGCTATCCGTCTGCTCGACAAGCACTTCGGCGCGTCAACTTACTCGTTGAAATCGCTGTTTCGCGACGAACAGCGGAAAATACTCAACTTGATTTTGGAGACGGCGCTCAATGACGCGGAGGATACCTACCGGCTGTTGTATAACCGGTATGCTCCGATGATGCGGTTCCTCAAAGACTCCGGCGTCCCCATCCCCCGCGCATTGTACGCGGCGGCTGAACTCATCTTGAATGTGAGCATTCGCCAGGCCCTCGAAGAGGAGCAGTTTGATGCCGACCGGATTGAGAGTCTGCTTCACGAGGCGAACTTGGTGGGCGTCTCGCTTCACGTCGAATCGCTGGAATATGCTCTGCGAAAAAACCTGGAAACAGTGTCGGAAGAGATCGTGCAAGCACCCGCGCAGGAGGCCCTCCTGGAACGCTTGCAGGATGTTCTCGATCTTGTGCGCCGTCTGCCGTTTGAGGCGAACCTGTGGAAGACTCAAAACCTCTATTATATGCTGCTGCGAAATCAGTTCCCTTCAGTCCGCAAGCAAGCGGACCAGCAAAACGAACAGGCCCGCCGTTGGATACGGCGGTTTGCAGCGATCGGGGAACTGCTGTCCGTAAAGGTTGAATAAATGCATAGGCGGCGGGTCCACCCCGATCGGGATGGCGAAAATGAAAATTCCCATAGCCACGTATAGGCTTCAACTCCATCATGAGTTCGGATTCAAAGACGCCAGAAACATAGTGCCTTTCCTGGCGGATCTGGGTGTTTCCGACATATATGCTTCGCCTATTTTCAAGGCGAAGAAAGGAAGCCTTCATGGGTATGACGTGGTGGACCCGAACGAACTGAATCCCGAACTCGGCTCGGCGGCCGAATTTGAAGAGCTTATGACCGAGGTGCACGAACGCGGCATGGGCTGGCTGCAGGATATTGTCCCAAATCATATGGCTTTTGATTCGGAAAATCGCATGCTGATGGACGTGTTCGAGAATGGGGAAAACTCACCCTATTTTGGCTTTTTTGACGTTAATTGGCGGCAGGATACGCAGGTGAAGGCACAGGTCCTGGCGCCCTTCCTGGGAGAGTTCTACGGCGAAGCGCTTGAAGGCGGTGAAATCGCTCTAAAATTTGGGCCGGCCGGGCTGGCGGCGAAATATTACGACCTGGAATTCCCGCTGAAAGTGGAGTCGTACGTTCACGTATTCACCCACCGGCTTGCCGTACTCCGCGAGCAACTTGGAGACACGCATTCCGACTTCATCCGTTATCTGGGCGCCTTGTATGTTCTGGAGGGCCTGTCCGCGCCGGAAGCCGAGTCCGAACGTAACGAGCGCATAAAGGTCATCAAGAAAACTTTTTGGGATCTATATAATGAGAACTCGACCGTCGCATTTTTCATTGATTCAAACCTCCGCCGCTTCAATGGTGACTCGAACGACCCGGACTCTTTCAATCTGCTGGATGATCTCCTATCGGAACAGGTATTCCGGCTTTCGTTCTGGAAGGTTGCATACGAGGAGATCAATTACCGAAGGTTCTTCAGCATTAATAATCTGATCTCGATGAAGCTGGAGAACGAAAAAGCGTTCGAGCATCTTCATTCATTGATCTGTAAAATGGTCGCGGAACGAAAGTTCACCGGACTGCGCGTGGATCACATCGACGGGCTTTATGACCCCGCCGGTTATTTGAAGCGGCTGAAAGAGAGCGGCGACAACGTTTACGTCGTTGTCGAGAAAATTCTGGACCTCAGCGAGGAATTGCCTCGCGTCTGGCCGGTTCAGGGAACCACCGGCTACGACTTTCTGAATTACGTCAACGGCTTGTTCTGCATGGGGGATAATGAGTCTCTCATGACCAAAGCATATACAGGATTCTCCGGCCAGAATCCTTCCTATGGAGAACTTGTTTATGAGAAGAAGCGCCTCATAATCGAGAAGCACATGGGCGGCGACGTCGACGCCCTCGCGCGGCTCCTCAAGAGCATCTCCGGGCTGGACCGCCACGGCAGAGATATAACTCTGTACGGGTTGAGGCGAGTACTCGTCGAGATATTGGCCCAGTTTCCCGTCTACCGCACCTATGTAAATGATGAACTGGTTTCCGACCGCGACAGCATTTATATCCTCGAAGCCGTCCAGCGAGCAGCCTTACACAATCCGGGCCTGCTTAATGAATTCAATTTTCTCAAGAAATTCTTTCTGATGGACTTCGGACCCAATATCTCTGAAGATGAGAAACGGCAGCGCGTTCGCTTCGTCATGCGGTTTCAGCAGTTCTCCGGACCTCTGATGGCGAAAGGGTTCGAGGACACGCTGTTGTACGTTTACAACAGGCTCATCTCATTGAATGAAGTCGGCGGCTCGCCGGACAAGTTCGGCATCCCGCTCGAGGAGTTCCACCGGTTTAACAACAGCCGGGCGACAACATGGCCGCACTCATTGAACGCAACCTCCACGCACGACACGAAACGAGGGGAAGACGTTCGGACTCGCATCAACGTTCTGTCGGAAATCCCGAAGGAATGGGAGTCTGCCGTGAAGAGATGGAGCAAGCTGAATCGAAAGGCCAAGCAGATAGCCGGCGGCATTTCCATCCCGGACCGCAACGACGAATATTTTCTCTATCAGACGCTTATTGGAACATTTCCCGCGCAAGAGGATGACTACGAGGTGTACGTCGAGCGGCTCAAGGAATACGCGATTAAAGTGGTCCGGGAAGCAAAGGTACACACGGCATGGCTCAAGCCGGACGTGGAATATGAAAATGCCTTTCTCTCGTTTCTGGAAAAAATCGTTACTCCAAAAGAAGATAACGCGTTCCTCGCGGATTTCCGCGCGTACCAGAAAAGGATCGCTCGCTTTGGCATCTTCAATTCGCTTTCGCAGGTGATCATAAAGGCTACGGCGCCGGGAGTTCCCGACTTTTTTCAGGGAACAGAACTGTGGGACCTTTCACTCGTGGATCCGGACAACCGGCGACCGGTTGACTTTCAAACCCGGATGCATTTGTTCGAAGAGATGAAGACAAAACTGAACGACGACCTTGCCGGACTGCTTCAGGAATTGCTCGATTCGAGGGAGGACGGCAGGATCAAGCTGTTTCTCATACACAGACTGCTCTCGGCGCGCAAGAAGCGGCACCGCATTTTTCAGGAAGGTTCATATGAGCCGCTGCCGGTGCAGGGTCACTTGCAGAATCATGTCATAGCTTTTGCCCGCATCTATAGCAATATGTGGGCTGTGACTGTTGCGCCGCGCTTCCTGATCACCGTGTTGAAAGAAGACGAGGATCCTTTTGGTGAAAAGGTGTGGAAGGATACCTATCTTGCTCTCCCGGAGGGGGCTCCCAAATCCTGGCGGGATGCGATAACAGACGACCAGGCGACTCTTGATAATTTTCTGCCCGTCGGGAAAGTCCTCCGGCGTTTTCCCGTCTCACTATTGGTAAGCGAGGGATAAATGAAAAGACGAGCCAGCGGCATTCTTCTGCACGTCACGTCTCTTCCATCACGGTTTGGTATCGGTGACATGGGGCCCGAGGCGCATCATTTCGCCGAGTTTCTCGCCCGAAGCATGCAGACCTTCTGGCAGATATTGCCCCTCAATCCAACGGAAGGAATTCATTCCCATTCGCCCTATCATACCACCGGCGCCTTCGCCTGCAACTCACTGATCGCCAGTCCGGAGCTCTTGGTCGATCAGGGGCTGCTCGAGAGCCAGGAGATTGCATCTCCGCCTGAGTTTCCGGCCAACAAAGTTGATTATGACGCCGTGGCTTCCTTTAAGAAACCGCTTTTTCTGAAAGCGTTTGAACGTTTTCGACGCCGTGAGCCGATGGCCGACTACAATAGATTCTGCCACGAAAGTTCCCACTGGCTTGATTCGTTTGCTCTTTTCATGGCGCTCAAGCACAAGTTCAACGGCGAAATCTGGAGCAAATGGCCGGCGGAATTCCGCGATCGCCATCCTGATGCGCTGCTGAAGATTTCGGTTGAACTTGCAGAGCGAATTGAACTGGAGAAATTCCTTCAATATATCTCTTACACGCAATGGGCCCTGCTAAAAAAACACTGCAATCACCGTGGGATCCAAGTCATCGGAGACCTGCCGATTTATGTTGATTACGACAGCGCCGACGTGTGGACTCATCCATACCTGTTTAAACTGGATGAGCAGAAGCGGCCGTATGTGGTTGCGGGTGTGCCCCCGGATTATTTCAGCCAGACCGGCCAACTCTGGGGCAATCCGATTTATCGATGGGACGTCCTCAAGGGAACGGGCTACGACTGGTGGATTCGCAGGATCGAGCACTGCCTGAAATTATATGATTTCGTGCGGATCGACCATTTCCGCGGATTTGTCGCCTATTGGGAGGTCCCCGTCCATGAAAAGACGGCTGTCAATGGGAGATGGGTGGAAGCGCCCGCCCTTGATTTTTTCCACCAGCTTATGAAGAAGTTTCCTTACCTTCCGATCGTTGCCGAAGATCTCGGAACGATCACGGCCGACGTGAGAGAGGTAATCAGCCGCTTTGATCTGCCCGGGATGAAACTCCTCATGTTCGCGTTCGGTGACGACATGCCTTCCAATCCCTATATCCCTCATAACTACGAACCCAATTACGTTGCCTATACCGGCACTCACGATAACAACACCGTCCGAGGGTGGTTTGACACCATCGGCCCAGAAGAGAAGAAGAGACTGTTCCAATATCTGGGACGAGAAGTCGCGGCCGATCAGATTCATTGGGATCTGATCCGGCTGCTCATGATGTCGGTGGCCAGTCTGGTGATCTTTCCGATGCAGGACATCCTGGGACTTGGAGAAGATGCGCGCATGAACTTACCGGCAACGCGGAAAGGAAACTGGCAGTGGCGCCTGGCGCCAAACATGCTCACCGAGAACCTCGTTGAGAGTCTGGGCGAGGCGACCCGCACATATGGAAGAGCTTGACCGCAGGGCGGATTCTCATCCGCAATTTTGCAGATGCTCACTAACCGCGTGGATAACCTGGATTAACCGTGAAGAAAGATTGGAGGAGCACCTTTAGATTTATTAGCGCTTCTTCTAGCGCACTTTGTTTTCAAGGCGAATCGCTGTTGCCGAGGAACCCCAAAATCATCTTCTTGAGGACGCTCCTTTTCCTGACAGGTCTTGAGCCGCAGTGATAACAGATGAAAACATCTGCTGAAATTGTGGCGCCGCATTCGCCGCATTTGACCACATCATTTTTCAGATGGCCGACGAGGTCGACAATCGTCTTTCTTTGACTGCCGCTGGCAAATGGAAAGATGACGCCCACGAAGATATTTTCGTTGTCCGGCATGTCGCCGAATTCTTTTTTTTGCTTGAACCATCGGATGACGCCTGTCATGGAAACATTGATCGGGTGTGACCGGCAAAACACCTGCATCTCCACCTGGGTGCTCATAATGAATAATCTCCCCTGCGACTCAAGAAAAAGATCCGAATCGTATGGAGAGATTTCCATGCATAAACCTGCTTCGGAAATATCGATCAGCTTGGCATGTCCGACACGAGAGGCTTTTCGATTCTTGTGATTGACGAAATAGGACAACTGCACTTCGTCGTCCAGCTCCAGCTTTTGGCTTGACAGTTCGAGAGTCATCGCGGTACTCCACTTTTATGAGAGCCTTTATCCGTCCGGTCGTTTGCATTTGTAAAAGCAATGGCTATGCCAGAAATAGGCGATGACCACAAACTATTGTTGCAAAAGGGCTTATGATTTACCGCAGAAAAAACCGTTTTGGGCTGCATTCCCATTTTCGATACTTTCTAACACATCTGTAATTTTGGGCAACCGTGGCTTGCACCCTGCAGTTTCTTCCCCCTGCTCCAGGGCTTACGCATCTAAATTCCGAGTAATTTCTGTAGGAAAGTTTGATCGAGGGCGGCTTTTGTTCTTTTTCTTCTGAGTGATAGCTTTGGTGTTT
>QZKU01000076.1 GCA_003598085.1 Candidatus Abyssobacteria bacterium SURF_5 | reverse complement strand
GCTTGCCTCCCTAAGTTGGAAGTAGTATATCAGAGAATCAAGTGAATATCAATATATTTTACTAAATATTTTTTGTAATAATTACGGGACAGTCTCTTATCTCTGGTTTTCTTCTGATGCGTCCCACGCATCATATCACTCATCATCAAAATAATTTCAATTATTTTGCGTGGATTGATAGGTGAGCACCAGCTCGCACGTTCGCATACCTTTGAAGAAACTGTTGTGTCTATCCGCTCCGCGTCCTCTTCCGCCACGGGATTGATCCTGTACCTCCCGAGAACTGCGAGATGTTTGTTGAGAAATAGGCTCCATCTCCTCCGTCCCCTCCTTCTTGACTTCTCCGCATTTTAATGCTATCATTTGGTTTAAAAATTGAACTCGTAAAATCGCCTTGAAATATGGACCAAAAATCGATAAAAGAGCTGGAACTGCTGCATGAACTTTCAAAAAGTGAGCATATCAACCAGCGACATTTGAGCAATAAATTGGGGATGGCCGCGGGTCTGGTCAACCTGTATATGAGACGCCTCGCCCGAAAAGGCTACATCAAGATCGGCGGCATCAAGCCGCGCCGCCTCAAGTATCTGATCACTCCGCGCGGGGTCGCGGAAAAGACGAGGCTCACCTATGAATTTGCGCTTATCTCCTACAAGTACTTCAAGAGCGCGACCGACGATATCAAGAATAAACTCAAGCACTTGGAGCAGTCGGGCGAGCGAAATGTCGTTGTTTACGGGACGGGAGAGCTGGCGGAACTGTGCCTGCTGCTAATGGAAGAGTTTGATATCAATATAGTTGCAGTTGTGGACGACGATTTCGAAGCTCCGCGTTTCCAGGAGCATCCGGTTGTCCCGCGGATTGTCCTGCGAAATCTCAGGTTCGATAAGGTGCTGGTAGCTCAATTGGATGGGCACGAAGAGATAGCGGCGTTACTGGCCGAGGTCGGCGTCGGCGCCGAAAAGCTTTGCTGGCTGCTCGACGCATAAACGAGAAAATATGGGGACAGAGACCATATTTTTATTGTTATTATATTAAGATGCCTCATGATTAACAAGAAGTTGGTAAATATTTACGAGAACTCATATATTAACGGTGAAAATATGGTCTCTGTCCCCATATTTTCTAGCTGTGCTGGTTGAAAAAGGTCCATTAATATAAGTTATTGATTCAATTATGGTTATGGATATAAGTATGGGGACTGTCCTTATATTTCGGGGTGTGTGGGAATGAATCAGGATACTGGACACGATGTGTATTACCCGAATCAGAGGGCGAAAGCGAGTTTCGTGAGAACCTGCCTTGTGATGTTTCGGAATGTGGTTGAGGGGCGCGAGCTTATCTGGCAGATGTTCCGGCGCGACTTCTTCATCGTCTACCGGCGTTCGATTTTAGGCTACGTCTGGATTCTGCTTGGCCCGATCCTGGGCATCATCACGTGGGTTTTCATGAACTATATTGGCATCCTGAACCCGGGAGATACCGGCATGCCGTACCCGGTTTTCGTGCTGCTGGGCAGCCAGATGTGGGGCCTGTTCATGGCGTTTTTCGATTCTTCGAGCAAGACGCTCGGTTCTGTCGGCACGTTAATGCAACAGATACGTTTTGAGCACGAGGTGCTGCTGGTCAAGCAGGTGGCCCTGGTTTTCGCCAATTTCGTGATGACGCTGGCGATTGTGGTGATCGTGATGCTGGTGTTCGAGGTGGCGCCGCCGTGGCAGGCGGTCTTTTTCCCGCTGGTGATGCTTCCTCTCTTTTTCCTTGGGGCCGCGATGGGGCTGATCATTTCGGTTTTTTCGGCCATTTTTACGGACGCCGGTAACATTGCAGCCAAGGTGATCGGGCTGGTCATGTACATAACGCCGGTGATCTACACGACCGATTTCAGTCATCCGTTCCTGAAGTTCCTCGTCAGGTACAACCCGCTCAGTTATTTGATCAGCGCGTGCCGCGACATATTGACCAGGGGCTCGATTGAGAATTTCGGCAGCTATCTGCTGGTTTCGGCGCTGACGCTTGTGCTGTTCCTGGTGGCGCTGCGGCTGTTTTACGTGTCGGAGCCGCTCGTGGCGGAGAAGATATGATGGAAGCCTATGATTGGAAGATAACCCCCGAGAAAGTCGAGCTGGCTGTTCGGAAGATTATCGAGGTGGTACGACCGCTCAAAATCATCCTGTTCGGCTCTTACGTCAGGGGCGCTGTCACCATCAACAGCGACCTGGATATCCTGATAATCACCGACGATGACGTTCAGGACCCACGGAAAGAGAGTGTGCGCATCCGCCGGGCGTTGCGCGGCATATCGATGCCCATGGATATACTTGTTGTCTCCCGGACACAGTGGGAGCAACTGAAGGACCAGCCGGGCATGATTTACCGCGAAGCACTGCGCAAAGGAGAAGTGGTATATGAATCCTAAAGAGCCGGGGAAGGCGCCGGGCTTGCCGGAGGAATGGATGGATCATGCAGAGAGCGACTTAAAACTGGCGCGCCTGGCGGCCGACGATTGTTCCATTCGACGCGAACAGGTGTGTTTTCACGCCCAGCAATCGGCCGAAAAAGCGATAAAGGCAGTTCTCTTGTCGGAGAACATCGAATTTCCTCTGACCCATGACCTCGAAGAGCTACTAGAGATCGCTGAAAGCAACGGCATAGAACTACCAGAGGTTGTCAGGGAAGCAGGCTCCCTGACTCCATACGCGGTGGCAACTCGGTATCCGGGAAATTGGTCGGAAATAACTCAAGAAGATATGCAAGAAGCTATCCGCATAGCTGAATTAACTCTTGCATGGGCTCGCGGAAGGCTTTGACATTCATGTTTAGATTGGAGCCGCTCGTGGCGGAGAAGATATAGTGGACGGCGATATACTCATCAAGTGCGAAGGTCTCTCGAAGAAATTCTGCATCAATCAGCGCAAGAGCATGCTGTATGGCGGCGCCGATGTGCTGTTCAGCATGCTGGGGTTTCCGCGGCGGCGCGACATTCTGAGGAAGCACGAAATCTGGGCGCTGCGCGATCTCAATTTTGAGGTCAAGAGGGGCGACACGCTCGGCATCATCGGAGTGAACGGCGCCGGCAAATCGACGCTGCTTCGGGTGCTCGGCGGCATCTATCCTCCCGATGCCGGCGCGGTTTACATCAAGGGCCCGATTGGCGCATTGATCTCGGCGGGCGCCGGTTTTCATCCGGACATGACGGGCCGCGAAAACATTTATTTGAACGGCACGATTGTGGGGCTGAAGAAGAAGGAGATCGACCGCAAGCTCGATGAGATCATCGAGTTCGCCGAGATCGGCGAGTTCATCGATACGCCGGTGCGGTTCTACTCGTCAGGCATGTACGTTCGATTGGGCTTTTCGATAGCGGTCAACATCCGCCCGCGCATCCTGCTGATCGACGAGGTGTTGTCTGTCGGCGACCTCACGTTTCAGAACAAATGTCTCCGGAAGTTGAAGGAACTACGGGAATCCGTCGAAGGTGTGTTGTTTGTGAGTCATCATCTGGACCATGTACGAAACATCTGCTCGGACCTGATCATCCTGAATGGCGGGAAGATTTATTTTCATGGTGACGTCGAGGAGGGCGTCGTCTGCTATCAATCTCTGGCCGATGAGATCAAGCAGCGGAGCCGCGAGAGGGAGAGCGGCCGGCCAGCGCTTCCGGGTGCGCTCTCGCTCGGAGACCATGCGCAGCTCGAAAAAATCGAGATCAGCAGCCGGGAAGACGGGAGCGCTTCCGAAATCTGCACGGGCGACGACATCGTTTTGAAGTTTCATTTCAAGACGTGGCGCGAGATCAGGAAGCCCCAGTTTGCTCTCACGGTGCTGGACGACCGGAACACGCCGATCATCTGGCTGATCAGCCATGACGATCATATCGAGTTCGACAAGCTCGAGGCGGGCGAATATCAGTTGAAGGTCATCATCAGGAAGCCTCCGCTCGTGGCGGGCATCTATCGACTGGATTTCGGCATTCGAGAAATAGAAACATGTGAGATGCTCGTCAAAGTAAGGAGATTCACCTCGTTCAGGATTCATGGGCGCAAATTCGCGCGAGCCATTTTAAGTTGCGATTCGAATTGGAGTTTACAGAGAGTCGGGGAACCGACAAAGGTTGATGAACCCGGTAAAGGATGATGCCGGCCTATGGCAGGGGCGGACTAAAATATGTGTGGAATAGTCGGATATGCAACACTTGATCAGTCGCCGGTTGATGCCGGCGTACTCGCACGAATGACTGACACGCTCACGCATCGGGGGCCAGACGGGGGGAGCAGTATCGTTCTCGGAAATATCGGCCTTGGCCACCGGCGGTTGAGTATTATCGACCTTGCCACCGGCGGACAGCCGATGGCGAATGAGGACGGCAGCGTCCATATCTCCTGTAACGGCGAAATCTACAACTTTCGGGAGTTGAGGAGCGAACTGGAGAAAGCCGGACACGTTTTTCGAACGAAATCCGATGTAGAAGTCATCCTTCATCTATACGAAGATATGGGGCCTGAGTGCGTGATGCAACTCAATGGGATGTTTGCTTTTGCCCTGGTCGATCAGAAAAAGCGGCTTTTGATGCTGGCGAGAGATCGTTACGGGATCAAGCCGCTTTACTATTACCATCGCCAACCGTATTTTCTTTTTGCATCCGAGATCAAGGCGCTACTCGCCAATCCGGCGGTCCGGCCGGAACTGTCCTATGATGCTCTTTCGGAATACTTCACGTTTCAGAACGTTCTTTCGGATTTGACGTTGTTCGAGGGAATCCGCCTGATGCCCAGCGCGAGCCGTTTGCTGATCTCGGACATCCAGGGCAGCCCCCGCGTCCGCATGGAAAAGTATTGGGACTATCATTTCGAGTCGGATGATTCAGTCGGATCCGAGGAGGATGTTGCCGATTGCTTGTGCGGTCACATCAGCACGGCGGTCAAACGGCAGTTGGTGAGCGACGTGCCGGTCGGGAGTTATCTTAGTGGGGGGATAGATTCCGGCTCAGTTGTCGCGCTGGCGAGCCGGCACGTGCCGCGCCTGATGACGTTCACCTGCGGGTTCGACCTCTCGATGGCGAGCGGGTTTGAACTTGGTTTTGATGAGCGCGCCGCCTCCGAGTATATGTCCAGCCAGTTCAAGACTCGCCACTTTGAGCTGGTGCTGAATTCGCGCGACATGCAGTGGGTGATGCCGCGGCTGGTATGGCACCTCGAGGACTTGCGTCTCGGGATGTGTTATCCGAACTATTACGTTGCGGAGCTGGCTTCGCGCTTCGTGAAGGTTGCGCTGTCGGGGACGGGCGGCGACGAGCTTTTCGGAGGCTATCCCTGGCGCTATTACTGCGCCGTCTCACAGGGATTCGGGAAACAGCAGTATTTGAATTCATATTACAACTATTGGCAGCGGCTGGTACCCTCGGGCGAGCATGAGGCGCTGTTCAATGCGGAAACATGGAGGAAGGTATCGAGCTACGATGCGTTTGGCGGCTTCTGCGATGTTTTCAAGGATCTGCCGATGACACTGGACAAGCCGGAGCGTTGCGTGGATGCCTCTCTGTATTTCGAGGCGAAAACATTTCTCCACGGCCTGTTCCTGCTCGAGGACAAGCTCGCGATGGCGCACGGGCTCGAAGTGCGCGTTCCTTTCCTTGACAATGATCTGGTTGATTTTGCGATGAAAGTTCCCGCGCGCTACAAGCTGCAGAATTTCGATCATCTGGCGGCGGTCGATGAGAATGAGTTCGCGAAGAAGCAGCGCTATTACCTGCAAACCGGGGATGGGAAAGCGATTTTGCGAAAAGCGATGGCCGACTTTCTTCCTCCGAAAGTAACCGAGCGCCAGAAACAGGGATTCAGCCCACCCGACGAATCCTGGTACCGCGGCGAAAGCGTCGAGTACGTCAAAAATGTTCTGTTGAAGAAAAAGGCTCATCTCTATGATTTCCTGAATTATGCATATATTTCAAAGATTATCAATGAGCACGTCGCGGGCAAGAGGAATCATCGGCTCTTGATTTGGTCGCTGCTCTGTTTCGAGTGGTGGCTGGATGCCTTCATGCATAACAATCCGCTTGCCCGGACTGTGGAAAGCGGCATACCATTTCCTTCTTCGGAATAATGCAATGTATAGAGCGCTTTTTTTTGTAAATGTCATCGAGAACCAACTTCACGATCAGGTCAAGGCAATTCTGCAGGCCGATGACGAGATCGAGATCGTGCTTGCGCCTCGGAACGGGATTGACGAGACTCAGTGGAATGAATCGAATCTGAACGAATACGAATCGCGAATCCATTGTGTTCGGCCCGTGCTGGAATCCTCGCGCTGGTCGCTGCAGAAGTTTGCGTTGCAACTGTTGCGCATCTGCTGGAACTATAACATTCGTCTTATCGACAGTCACATGGGGCAATCGCCGGAAAGCAGAGCCACATATCTCGCAACCCGAATCAACCGCTTGCCGTATATTGTGAGCATGTACGGCGGCGAACGGAATTACCTGAAGGATGGCGCAATCACGCCCGACGACAGGCGCTGGCTGGAGCGCGTGCTGCGCTCGGCAAAGCTCCTGCTTTGCCACGATAAAACTCTGCTCGAGGCTGCCGAGAAAGCGACGGGAAAAAAGAGGAACACGTATCTGCTTTACAATGCGATCGATCCCGCCAGGGCGCAGCGCACGATTGACAGACATGAGGTGCGATCAAAATACGATATTCCTGAAAATGCAAAAGTCATTCTGTTCAACCACCGCATCATGGCGTTCAAGCGGCCGCTGGTATACGTTGACGCCCTGAAGCTGATAAAAGAGCGGTTTCCAAATATCTGTTTCCTGTTTGTCGGGCCGAAAAACGAGGCTTCGAATCTGGGTCGCGAGATACAGAAGCGGCTTGACGAATACGGACTTCGGCCCGATGTCCGCTGGGTGGACCGGCGGGTGAGCGGTTGGGAGATGGACGAACTGTACGCGATCAGCGACGTGCTGGTAAACGTGGCCGAGTTGGTTGTTCCCAGCCTCTCGACGCTGGAAGCGATGAGCTTCGGTGTTCCAATTGTCATCTCCGATGAGCTGGACAGCGAATTATATGTTCCCGCGAATGGAGACACCGGCTTCATCGTGCCGCCGCAGCCGCAGGCTGTAGCAGACGCAGTTGCCAGGATGTTGAAGGATGACGAATTCAGGCGTCAAATGGGCGCCAGGGCGGCGGACCGAGCGGCTGAATATTTCGATATAAAGGATTGGGGGAAGAAAGTGGCGCGATGCTACCGCAGCGTTATCTTTAAGGAAGCGATTCCTTCATGAAGATATTATACGTTTCGCCGCACGGTTTTCGCGAGCATACTCGCTCATTCACAAATTATGTGCTCGCCCGGGCGATGGCCAGGCGCGGGCATAAAGTAATCGCCTATGCGGCAAAGCTGGACGACGACGCTTCCACTGAAACGATTGATTCCGTAACGATCCGCCGCTTCCCGGAGCTGATACAGATGGATCCGCTCGCGAAAAAGAAAGATTTTTTACGGTTCTGGCCGCTCGCGTGGAAGAATCTGAGGAGCGACAAGCCCGATGTGGTGCATCTGTTTCATCTGAGTTCTCCATACAATTATCATTTTTTCAAGGCGGCGCATTGGATGAAAATTCCGGTCGTGCTTTCCGAGTGGGGAATCCTCCATAACGATTTCTTGGCGGCGACTACGGACAATCCTCTGAAGGCTGAACCGACATATGGGCGGGTCATCAAGGGGGCAGCTCAACTCTTAATTCGGAACAACAGGTACGGAGACACTTGGAAAGGCAGGCTGAGAAACTATTGCCGGCATCGCGTCCTTTACAAGAGCGACAAACTGCTTTTCCTTTCGGCGCACAATTATCCGTACCTGCGAAGTCTGAATGTGCCCGATGACAAAATCGCCTTTCTCAGAAATCCGTTCGATCTGTCGTTGGCGGAGGTCGCGCGGGAGAGAGAAGCCGAATGGCGAACCGCATCACGACCATGGATTCTGTTCATCGGGCAGTTGAAATTACGCAAAGGATTCGATCTTTTTATTGAAGCGATGCCTCGCCTCCTCCGGGAATTTCCAGGCGCCACATTTTTTTTCATCTGCCATAACTGGAAAAACAATCGTCACTACGACTGGGTTATGAAGAAGGTCGAGGAACTGGGAATATCACCGCATTTCCGGTTTCTTGGCAGCGTTTCCGAATCCGAAAAATGGACGCTGCTTGAATCCGCGGACGTATTTGTCGCCCCCTCCCGGTATGAGGGATTCGGACTCCCGCTGCTCGAGGCGATGCTGGTGGAATGCCCGATTGTGGCGGCCGACGTAGTGGCCCTGACGGAGCTGGTAAGCCACGAGCATAACGGACTGCTTTTCCCCATTGAAGACATTGACGCAATGACTGTTCAGGTTGCGCGGATTATCAAGGATGAAAACTTGCGCGAGCGGCTGGTGCGCAACGGCAGCGAGTATGTGAAGACTCACGATGTTATCGTTCATATTGAAGAGTTTGAGCGTCTTTATGAGAGCGTGATTGAGAAATGACGGCTCGGAAACTGCGGTACGATCCGAATTATTATGATGACCTTGTCGAACAGGCGAGAGTCTTTTCGTCAGGCTTTGAGCAGAAACTGCAGCAGTGGGCGGACCTTGTTGAGTTCCGATTTTCGCGTGAATCGATCGCGCTCGATGCCGGTTGCGGCGCGGGCTCGGTGACGCGTTTTCTACTGAGCCGATGCGGGCAGGTTGTGGCGCTGGATAGGTCCAAGTATTCCATAGAACGCGCACATGAAATCATCAAGGAAGCGCATTTCTGCATATCGGATCTGGATGAGGCGCTCCCGTTCGTCGATGCCAGCTTCCATCTGATTGCGGCATACGAAGTCATCGAGCACCTGCGGAATCCGAAAGCGTTCCTTCGGGAGGCTTACCGGGTGCTCAAAGCCGGGGGTTCATTGTTAATCAAGACACCCAATGCCTGGGACCTCTGGCGGGTGCTTGATCCGTTACGGGGAAAACAATGGTATGCGAATGCTGACAAGACGCATGTCGGCTATTTTCATTCGCTGAAGCTGGCGAGGGTGCTGCGGGACGCGGGCTTTCGCGAAATCAAGGTTCGCGCCGGCACAAGGCCGATAGTGTATTCTCAACCAAAAAGTCGGTGGAACAGGAGGCTTCCTCTGTTCGGGCTCGGGTTGGTTGCCCTTGCTCGAAAAGGGGCGATAAACCAATAACCTGATCTTTAAGGAGGCATCGGCAGCCGCAATTTCCGGTAACTGAAAGATGGATGCAAAACAAGAATATGATCGCAGGATAGCGGAACTGAGACCTGTCAATTTCAGCAAGCCCTGGTTCCAGGCCGCGTGTGAGGTGCTCGACGAGATGAGTTGGCGCGGCGGCCGTGCCTTGAATCTGTGTTGCGGAAACAACGAGCTATCGACCATTCTGAGAGATCATTTTCAGGCGACCGTCACCGCGGCCGACGTCGTGCCGCGGTCGGTCGAGCATGCAGCCTCCTGCGGGTTCGACGCATTTCTTGTTGATCTTGACAAGCCGGATTCACGTGCACAAGCAATGGAAAAGCACCGCGAGCAATTTGATCTGGTGGTTTGCACCGACGCCATCGAGCACATCTTTGATACGAATGGATTTTTCTTTTTTTGCCACAGCGTGCTCAAAAAAGGCGGCTATTTGTTGATTACCACCCCCAATATCTCTTTTATTGGAAACCGCATCTACAGTGAATTGCGAGGCGGGGTTCCTCTGAGCGCGAACAATCACCACATTACGTTCTGGAATTACAAGTCCCTTTTCATTTACATGCTGAGTTATGGATTCACTGATATCCACGATGAAAGCCGGTATTATCCAGAACGCTATACCACGGGTCGGCTTCGATACCTTATCGGACAGCGGCTGAGGAAAATGCTTGAGAAAGCGTATGATTTTTCAGGAAGATATCAGGGCACATCATGGCTAAAATCATTTGTCACCAATGAGTTGCTGGTCATCGCAAAGAAGACGGAAGAGATCACTTTTTCGTTGCCCTTGACCTTCTTGGATTTGGATTCGATGCCAAAGGAAAAGCTGGGGGAGTTGCTCAAACGGTGCGCGATTATGAATGACAAGCGCGCTCTCAAGCAACATCCAGGAGCGTATGAGCTTTTCCTAAAGCTGGGAAAGCAGCTTAAATCAGGTAAGGACAACCGAGACTGACTCAGGCGCCATAACGGATCGCTTAACGCCTTGATTAATTGTGAGAGACAATGAATTTCATGCGGGCCATTTTCAAACCATCTGATCTTACGCTGCGGAAATTGAGTTCCGTGTTCTCCAAATTGTTTCTACCGATTATCATCCGGCCACCCGTCACGAAAGTCAACGGCAGATGGGAGACGCTGGTTCGAGCCGACATCATACGCTTTGTCGACGCGTGGGCATCTGAAATTCACGGGGATGTTCTGGATGTCGGCGGCGGCTGTTGGGATTATCCCAGAACCATTCTCTCAAATCGATGCAATTATTTGCTGATGGATTGTGTGAAAAGCCCTCAGGTGGACGTTGTCGCGGATATTCACCGGCTGACCGATACTTTTGAAACGGCTCGCTTTGATTTTTTGCTTTGTTTTGATGTCTTGGAGCACGTGGCCGATCCAATTCGCGCAGCGCGTCAAATGCATGCCATTCTCAAGCCGCGCGGGAAGCTGCTGCTGACGATTCCGTTCAATTATTATCTGCATTCGACGGTAACCGTCCCGGATTTATGGAGGATTACGGATCAGGGGCTGAGGCATGTTCTGTCGGATTTCGCGGAAGTTCTCATCGAGTCGAAGGGCCCGGCGCAGTTTCCACGGTCTTATCTCGTGGTGGCGACCAAATGAAAATTTATCTGAACACCGACGGAACAGGCAGGGGCGGCCCAAACCGATGGGCGGCCAGATTCATTCAAGAGCTGCGGGAGCGCGGTTACGTCGTGACGCATGATGTAAACACCCGGTTTGACGCAGCCTATCTCAACATTGCGACAGCAGGCATCGAAAAACTGGTTGAACGACGTATTCCGTTCCTCTATCGGGTGGCGGGCTGCAATATCCCCGAATGGTTTCCCGTGATGGGGAAGCTCATGGACGATGCTCACCGCCAACAGAATGACTTGATCCGGCACGCGCTCGAGATATCTCCGAAAGTGATCTACCAATCGCAGTGGGCCAAGGCTCAGCTTGACCGCCTGCTGTACAAACGCGAGAATCATTTTGCCGTGGTCTACAACGGAGTTTCCAAAGATTTCTTCATGCCCGGGCCTTCGCATGACGTTCCGGTTATCGCCGCCGCCGGCAGCTTGAGATACCGATATCGACTGAAGACTCTGTTCCGGCTTTCGGATGAGCTGGCTCTGCCGCACCAGATTCTGATAGCGGGCGCGCTTGACTCCGAGAACGAAGTCGTGCTTCACGAGCGCCTTCAAGCCGGTCAGAGCGACGTCAAGGTGCGCTATGCCGGCGACCTGGCAGAGCCCGATTGGGCGGAGGCGCTGAAGAGATGTGACGTGCTTTTCCATCCGGTATGCGGCGACTCGTGTCCAAACGTGGTAGTCGAAGCCCTCATGAGTGGCGTAGCGATTGTTGCTCCGCGATTCGGCGGAACCGCCGAACTCGTCGGAAGGGGTGGAATCCTGTTCGAATGCGAACCGTGGGACTATTTCAGCCCGACGTATACGAAAAATGCCGTTGACGCATGCAGAAATGTGTTGGCCGAACGGGCGCATTATAGGCGGGAAGCCCGCCTCCGGGCGGAACATTTACTTGACCTGCAGCAAATGGTGGACGCATATCTGCAGGAATTGAATCTTCCAAAACGAATTGTTCCGGGCATCATGAAAAAGAGCAAGGTGGCAATTGCGAAGGTAAAAGATCACTTAAGGCCGAAAAAATAGAACAGTGCCGGGAGATACCATAAAAATAGGGTTTTCGCTCATGGATTTGGCCTTGGGCGGCGCCCAAATATTCTATGTGGATTTGGCGGAGCGCCTTTCTCAGCGGGGGCACAGTGTTCACTACCACCTTTTTGCCGAACGGGAAAACGAGTCTCTTTGTGATAAGAGGCTCTACCTGCGATTGAATCGTCGCGCGTCGGCTGCCTCCATCCGCGACCTCGTTCGGTGCGACGTCCTGCACCTTGATGGCTATCACACGCCGCAGCACAAGAAAAACTTTGGAAAGTATCTCTTCAAATGCATTGAGACCTACCATTCCGAATTTTCATTTCGGACATCGGCCCCCGTATATGCGCCGAACCGGGTTGCGGTCTCATTTGCATTACAGAAGAAAATTCCGCTGTCGTGCGAGGTTATCTATAACGGATTCGATACCGCCGCATTTGCGCCCATCCCTTGCAAAAAAGAGTGGGACCTGGCGATCCTCGGCCGGATTCATCCTGCAAAAAACCATCTGCTCTTCCTGGATATCTGCTCGCGTGTGGCTCGGATACGACCGCTGAGGGCGATGATGATCGGCGGTTATCCCTGGGACGATGATTATTCGGCGGAGGTGCGGCGCAAAATATCCGAGTTGCAGGATGCGGGAATCGATATCCACGTCACGGGTTTTGTCGAACATGAAAAGATTCCTCTTCTGCTCAATCAGGCGCGGGTCCTCCTCGTGACTTCGCCTTCGGAAAGCTTTGGCAGGATGGCGGCCGAGGCGCTTGCGTGCGAAGTTCCGGTGATTGCGAATGATACTGGCGGTCTGGGAGAAATTGTCACACATGGGCGTACGGGATTTCTGACGAGATTCAACGATGCCGAAGACTTCAGCCAACTTGCTCTGCGGCTACTCGATGATGACCTCCTGCGCGAGCGGATGGGCCGGCAGGGGAGGAAAGACGTGGAAGAAAAGTTCTCGATTGCGGAAACGGTGCGCCGGTATGAACAGATGTATGAGAGAATTCGGAACGAAGCTCAATCGGAAAGGCGTGGCTGGCCGAAGGAAAGGCGCACAACGAAATGAAGTCTGCGCGGAAGCCGACCGTTCATATTCTATACGAGTTTGTGGATGGCCCATGGGGCGGCGCAAACCAATTCTTGCGGGCGTTGAGAGAACGGCTTCGCAGAATGGAAGTGTATGAGGAAGACCCACAAGAAGCGGATATCATCATTTTCAACAGCAATCCGGCCAATTGCGAGGCACGGGGGACTGAATGCTTCAAGTATCGAAGATTTTTCAAGAAGACGATTATTAATCGGGTTGGCGGGCCGATCCTTCTTGCGCGCGGATCCGATTTTCTTATGGACAAGGCGATTTACCTGTTCAATTCCAGTTTTTGTGACGGAACAATTTTCCAGTCGAGCCGGAGCATGCAAGAAAACCTGAAGCTGGGCATGAGGCCAAAGCCTCAGGTCGTCGTTATACCGAATGCGCCTGATCCCGCAATCTTTCATCCGGCGACTTCCCGGCTGCCGCGCCAGAATGAAAGGATTCGACTGATTACCACCAGTTGGTCGCCGAATATGAGGAAAGGGTTCGATATCCTCCAATTTCTTGATGATAATCTGGATTTCCAAAAGTACATACTTTCTTTTTACGGCAACTCTCCCGTCCAATTTCGTAACATTAAAATGTTTAGCTCCGTCTCCAGCAGGGAGTTGGCAGACATATTAAGAAGCCAGGATATTTATCTTGCTACCAGTGTCTATGAGGCATGCTCAAATTCGCTGCTCGAGGCGCTTCATTGCGGCATTCCGGCGGTCGCACGAATCGGAGGAGCCGACAGGGAGCTGGTGGGCGAAGGCGGCATTCTTTTTACGGATCAAACGGACGTCATTGAAGCGATTGAAGCAGTTGCACAGAATCTGGAGACATTCAGAAAGAATATCAAGCCGGTGCACTTACAGGAAGTATCCGAGCGATATTATGAATTCTGCAGAAGAACGCATGAGACGACATGCGAAGAAAAAAAGAAAGCCAGGTATCTCGATCTGCTCCATATGAAGGCGATTCTCTATAAGAGAAAAGCGACCTCCGCCTGAATGTCCGGAGAGATGATTTAGATTTGCCCGTAACGGAAAAAACTGATGTCACAAAAATTTGCGCCCACAGTCAGTGTTGTCATGGGAGTGTATAACGGAGCGAGGTTCCTGCGCGAGGCCATTCATAGCGTGCTCGACCAGACCTTCGGCGACTTTGAATTTATTATTATAGATGATGGCTCGACGGATGAAACCGCGGAAATACTGCATGGATTTTCCGACCCGCGCGTACGGATTCTAACACATGAAAAGAATGAGGGGTTGACGCGGAGCCTGATCAGGGGCTGTAGCGAGGCTCGCGGAAAATACGTTGCGCGAATGGACGCCGACGATATCAGCCATCTGGACCGATTCTCCATGCAGGTCGAGTTTCTCGAAGAGAATCCGGAGTACACGGTCGCCGGCACGCAGTTCCACTTCATTGATGCCTTTGGAAGGAAGCGCCAGGTTTCAAGCATGCCGCGTCTCGAGGAAGAAGTCAGGGAAGCCATCGAGCGGGCGCATTCGCCCGTCGCACACGGTTCGGCAATGTTTGTTCGGGAGCGCATACTCGGATGCGGCGGGTATCGCGAAATGTTTCGGTATGCGCAAGACTTCGACCTCTGGCTCCGCGTGCTGGAACGGTACCGGATCACCAACCTGCCGGAGATACTGTACGGTCTTCGATTCCATGGGTTGTCCGCGACGAGGCGGCATTATTATCTGCAATGCCGGTTTGTCGAAATGGCGCGCCGGTTTGCGAAGATGCGCGCCGAGAACGGGCTTGACCCTTTAATGCGCGGAGATATCGAGAGCGTGCGCGCAGAAATAGAATCATGGAAACCCGAAGGCTTCATCCAGGCGAGCAGGATGCGATCCGAAACTGCATTGCGCCTTGCAGAGGTCTGGGTGGACTGGGTGAGGTTGTCAGACATCTTCAGGCTTTGGGTATTGGCGGCGATCAATGATCCGGCGAACAAGGATGTCTGGAAATTTTTGGCATCCCGCCGTTTCCGCTCGCGCCTTGCGCGGACGGCGCGCGGCAGACTCAAGCGCCGTTCCCGGAATGCGAACCACGAAAGCTTCACCGGAAGGAGCTGACGATTGCAGATGAAAGGTGAAACTCCGAATCTGCCCTCAAAGCGGCGACCGTTCCGCCCGACGGCATGGGAGTTCCACCTGTTTTATGCTGCGGGGAACAGGCCAAGGTTTCTCTCGGGAATAGACTTCTATCGGTATGTCGAATATCCGGCTGTTGCCGCAGAACTTCAATTGGAAGACTGTGAACGGGTGCTCGATGTGGGTTCCGGCGCCTCGATATTCCCTTTTTCCCTCGCGAACGCCGGATATCAGGTCGAATGCCTTGATACGTTCGAGAGTGTGGATGTTGAGCGTCATCAATGGGAGATGGCGGCCCAACTCCGAATGGAATCGGCGCTTGAAAAGATAACGTTTTCAAGAGGGGACGCCTGTTCGCTGAGCTATGCCGGGGGGACGTTTGACAGGATAAGCTGCATTTCGATGATTGAGCATGTCCCCGCGCCCCACGACGTCAGAGCGGTCTCCGAACTGGGGCGGGTTCTGAGGCCCGGCGGCATTCTTGTTTTCACGTTTCCCTATGATGAATCGTTCAGGGAGGCGCGCGAGCCGTTTGATTTACCCGCGGGGCATCGGCTTTATGACGATCCCGCGATTGAGGAGCGCATCGTGCGTCCGAGCGGACTCCAACTCGTGAAGAAGCTGTATTTCACGAATCGGTGGTTCGATTGCGAAAAGCGGCTCTGGCTCCGGCTTCCTCTCCGGCTCCAGCGGAACCTGGGATTCCTTATGCCCCTGCTGGCCGCAGCATCGGTGGCGCAGTCGGCGCAGTTATGCGGAAAGACCGCAAACGCGGCGTTGGTTGTCCTGAGGAAAGGATAAGAAAGGACGTTGAAGACAGCGGCTCCGGGGGGCAGGGCTCGACACACGATGAAGATGGACTTGTGCCTGCGTGGGAATGACAAATAAGGGCGGTAATGCCGAATTCGAAGAAATCGATTTCCGTCATCATCAGCACCTTTAATCGTGCGGATCTGTTGCGCGATGCGGGACGCAGCGTGCTGGAACAGGAGTTCGACCCGCAAGAGTATGAACTCGTGATCGTCGACAACAATTGCGTGGATTCGACGCCGGAGGTCGTTCGACAACTAATCGATCAGTACAACAGGCATTCCATAGTGTACATCCAGGAGCGCGAGCAAGGGCTCTCGGCGGCCCGAAATGCCGGCGCGCGCGCCGCGTGCGGAGAGATAGTGGCGTTCATGGATGATGATTCCGAAGCCGATTCGCAATGGCTTCACGAGTTATGGAGCGTGTATCGGGCTTTCCCGCAGGCGGCGAGCGTGGGCGGCAAGATACTGCCCGTCTGGATCGGCGCCAAGCCTGAGTGGTTCAATGGAATTGCCGAAAATATCAATCGGCTCGATAGGGGAGATCAAATCAAGGAATTTGTTTTTCCGGAGCATCCATTTGGAGGAAATCTGTCGGCGCGAAGGGATGTCCTGCTTTCTCTGGGCGGATTCAGCCAGATGCTGGGGAGGAAGAAGCAGGGACTGCTTTCAAACGAGGAGAAGGAATTCTATTATCGCCTTTCGAGGTTGACCGGGTTTCGCACTCTGTACGCTCCGGCCGCGGTGGTCTATCACAAGAGTTATGGTGAGAAAATGACCAGGAGTTATGTCCTGAAACGCTTCTATTGGCAGGGCGTATCCGAGTCTCTCTTCGAGCAACTCACCGGCGCGAAAACCCGCAGGCAATTATTGGGGCTGGGCGTAACGCGCGCCTGGCGCATCGTCCTGCTGGCGTGGAAATTGCTCAAAGACCGCACGCTCGTTCGAAAGCGTTCGCGTCTTGACGGAGTGCTCATTCTGTGTCAGGAGATCGGCAAATGCAAGATGGAATTGGCAGCCGGAATGCGTCAAATTTTCGGAAAGCCGCCGCCAGAGAGAAAATTCTGATTATCTCTCCTCAGGCGCCGGAGTTCGACAAGCAGGCAGGCTGGGCGCGCCTGCATCGTATGGTCGAGATACTCGCTCGCCACTACGAAGTATTTTTTCTGGCCGAGAATTTTCATGAACTCTATTCGAGGTGGCGGAAGGACAAATATACGCGCTCGTTGACGGAGGCCGGAGCAAAGCTCTTCCTCCATGATTACGACCTCCGACAGATTCTCAGAAACCATCGGTTCAAGCTCGCGATACTCGAGTTCTTCGATACGGTCGAGCGGAATCTTCGAGTCATTCGAGAAGTGCAACCCTTTCTCAATGTCGTCTACGATGCGGTTGATGTCGGCTTTCTGCGTGAGCAGACATGGGCCGATCTTGCGGGGACTCAGGAGGCGCGAACACGGGCGCTTCAGACAAAAGAGGCGGAATTGGCGGTCTGTCGAAGCGTCGAGGCGGTCTTCACCGTGACGCCGCTTGATCGTGACGTCTTATTGAACGAAGAGAGCGAGCTGAGCATTGAGGTGATTCCCACTATTCACACGGTCGAATGCCAACATGACGGCGAAATGAGGCCAGACAAGTCCACTCTTCTCTTTGTGGGCGGCTTCAAGCACCTTCCTAATGTCGACGCGGTCAAATACTTTTGCTCTGAGATCCTGCCGCTGGTGGTCAGGAAAAGGCCTGCTCTGAAGGTACTGATTGCGGGCGCGTCCCCTCCCGAAGACGTGGCAGCGCTTGCATCGAAAAATGTGAAAATCCTCGGGCACGTCCCGGACCTCAAACATTTGCTCCGATCAAGTGATATCTCGATCGCTCCGCTCCGATTCGGGGCCGGGATGAAGGGAAAGATAGGCGAGGCTCTCGCGTATGGGCTTCCGGTAGTTACGACCAGCATCGGGGTGCAGGGTCTGGCCCTCAGAAACGGTGAAGATATTTTCATTGCGGACTCACCACAGGAGTTTGCGCAATGCATCGATACGCTGCTCTCGGATGCTGAATTACGTGAGAGGCTTCGCCAAAACGGTATCGCTTTTATCAAGCGGACCTGCATTCCAGCGGTTGTCGAGGATAAGTTGATTCGCTTTATCGAAGAGCGGACAGGCGAGCTGAGATCGAAGCGGCAATGTAACCTTGAAAAGGAGCGGCTCGATCTGAATTTTGACGTCTTTCAAAGGCACCAGCTTGCAGCCGATCTCATTAACCGCACAAGGGCAGATGATCAAGAATTCACGATCCTGGACATTGGCGGCCACGGAATCCTCCAACAATTTCTGATCCAGGATTTTGTTGTTACCGTCGATAATGAACGGTACCGCCTGATCGAGGACTTCGTCTTCGGGAACGGCATGCGGCTTCCTTTCAAGGGGAAAGCGTTCGACTATGCGGTCAGTTTTGACGTTCTTGAACACATCCCGTCGGAGCGGCGAGAGGCGTTCCTGAACGAGATGGAGCGGGTGTCGCGCGATGGAATCATCTTGGCGGCGCCGTTCGAAGCGCCGCTGATAAGCGAGGCGGAAAACTTTGTGAATGAATTTTATAAGGGCCTTCATGGCAATGAGAATCCGTGGCTGATTGAGCACATCGCCAATCGGCTTCCCTCTCTTGAACAAGCGAGGAGCCGTCTGGAGGCGCTGGGCTTTCACGTGTCGGTTCTGCCGAACGGTTACCTCCCGAGATGGGTCACAATGATGGGGCTCACCGTTTTCCTGGAACGGTTTCCCGCCGGGACCGACATCTTGAAAAGGCTGAACAGGCTGTACAACTCCTCCTGTTACGCCGCCGACAATAGAGAGCCTTGTTACCGCCGTATCGTTGTCGCTACCCGCCAAGATCTATCGCTTAATCCTTCCGACATCTATGCCGAATTTGAACCGCAATCCGCTGAAGATTTTACGCGGGTATTCGAAGCGCTCGCTCAATTGAAAATGCTGGATAGCCTTGAGAAAACTAGTGCAGAACTCTCCGCCGTACGGCAAGAACTCAGGGACGTTGCCTTGGTGAAAGGTCTTGCGAGGTTCCCCCTGCGAGTCTACAGAAAGCTCAAGCGCGAAATCTTTCGTCGTTAAAAACGGCTGCCGAATCCTGCCGAATTCAGCATTCCTTGCCGGCTGCATCAATCCCTCCCATCTGTGATAAAATTAATTCAGCAGGAGGAAGGAGGGACAAGTGCCTGCAAATCTAACCCCCGAATTTTTGGAAGCGGAACGGGCATATAAACAGGCTAAAACATCGAGTGAGAAGATGGAATGCCTGGAGCGAATGCTCAGCACGATTCCAAAGCATAAGGGAACCGAGAAAATGCAGGCGGATATCAAGCGCCGGATCGCCCAACTCAAGGACCGGATGGAAACCGAGCGTGCCCGCAAAAAGGGAGGCGTTTCGCTCGTCGTCAAGCGGGAGGGCGCAGGCAAAGTGGCGCTGGTCGGCCCGCCGAATACCGGTAAATCGCAGTTATTATGTTCGCTGACCAATGCGAGGCCCGAGGTCGCGCCATATCCTTACACAACACGAATGCCGGTCCCGGCGATGATGCCGTACGAGGACATATTTATTCAACTGGTTGAATTGCCTGCTCTCTCCGAGGAACATTACGATACGGCCACGGGCGATAATGTGAGAACCGCCGATTTGGTACTGGTTATCCTTGATCTCGCATCGCAGGATCCTCTCGATCAGTTCCATATCACGCGCCACATAATGGAAAGAATCAAGATCAGGCTTTCAAGGGAGGGTTCCGGCGGAACGCTGGAATTCGGTTGGGTCGACAAGAAAACTCTTGCCGTCGCCAATAAGAGCGATCTTGATGAAGACGAAATCATTTTTTCGCTCATGAAGGAGATGTGGGATTCCGATATCGAGCTGCTGAATGTATCTGCCGAGACGGGAGAGAATCTGGAACGTCTCAAATCCGAAATCTTCAAGCGGCTTGGCATCGTCCGCATCTATTCAAAGGAACCGGGCAAACCAAAGACAACCTCGCCTCCGTTCACTATGACAGCCGGAAGTACGCTTCTCGAATTCGCCGCGCACGTCCATAAGGATTTTGCGCAGAATCTGAAGATGGCCAAAGTGTGGGGAAGCTCCGAATTCCCCGGGCAGAGTGTTTCCGTCGATTATGTTCTGGCTGATGGCGACATTGTTGAACTACATATATGAAGCCTGCGCCTCGAGTACCTGCGCATGCTGGGTGAAAGGGAGTTCGATGATGAACCGCGCGCCCGGCTGGTGGGTTTTGTCAAGGTAGATCCTGCCACCGTGTTCCTTGATGATTCCGTAGCTGAGGCTCATTCCCAATCCGGTTCCCTTGCCGACTTCCTTCGTAGTAAAGAAGGGGTCGAAAATCTTCTCCTGAATAGACTCCGGTACTCCGGGTCCGGTATCCGTCATTTCGATGAAGAGCGTTTCATTCTTTCTGAAGGTTTTCACCTCGAGCGTTCCACCCCGGTGCGCCTCAAACATGGCATCGAAAGCGTTATTGATGAGATTCAAGAACACTTGCTGCAGTTGGTGGGCGTCGGCAAACACCTGCGGGAGGTTTTCCTCGTAAGACCTGACAAGGGTGATGTTGTTGACCGCGAGGTTGTGCTCCCGCAGCAACAGCGTGCTTTCGAGGATTTCGTTGATGTTGATTTGCTCTTTCTGAAGCTTCTTTTTCCGCGCAAATGCCAGCAGGTTCTCCACTATCCGCTTGCTTCGTGTGGCGGCGTCCAGTACCTTGTTGGCCATTACGCGATGTTTTTCCAGGAGTTCCCGTTCGGAGATCAGGAGTTGCGAATATCCCATAATGATAGTGAGCGGATTATTCAGCTCATGAGCCACCCCGGAAACGAGTTCGCCGATTGAAATCAGCTTCTTCGACTGGATAAGTTCCTCCTGCATCTTCTTCTGTTCGCTCACGTCCTGGCCAACCACCACAACCGCAGCATGCCCCGAGGGCAAATTCACAGCCGCGGCGTTCCAGGTGACCGTGAGCATGCGGCCATCCTTTGAGAGAATGGGGATCTCTATTTCCAAGAGCGGTTTGTTTCCGCGGATCTTGCCCACCTTCTGAGCAACCGATTCTCGATATTCCTTCGGGATGAGCAGTTCGAGCGGATCCTGCCCCAGCGCCTCCTCTTTGGTATAACCGGATACCTCTTCGAACAGTCTGTTGAAGATGACAATTTTCCCTTTTTCGTCAGCGGCGGCAATAAGGGCGTTAGCATTTTCAATGAGTTGGTGGATGAATTCCTTGTCGCGCTCCAGCTGGTTTTCAAGGTTTCTCCGCTCGGTTATATCCTTTGCAAAACAAGAGATCCCGATAACCTTGCCCGGCGCATCCCTGATGGGAGAGAATGTAAACAGCGTATCCACCCGGGTTCTCTCGCAAACGCACTCGATTTCCTCATCCCGAATGGTCTCTCCTTGCGTCACGCGGTCGATCAGCTTTGTCATCCGTGCGGAATTGGTGTTCAAGAGCGAGGAGAGCGGCTTGTGGAAGGCGAACGGCTCAACGAAATGGAACATTTGTTCGGCCGTCTTGTTCCAGGAAACGATGTTTCCGATGATGTCTACGGTGATGATGGCGTCGCCTGCATTCTCGATAATATTTGCGAGATGATCGCGAGTCTCTTTAATCGCCTGCTGGAGGCGTTGCTGCTCGGTTATGTCGCTTGCAATAATCAGCGATCCTTTGAACTGATTGTCTTCCCAGATGGCATCGGCGACAATATGAAGAACCCGCAGGTTCCCCGCTGCATTCACGATCCGCAGCTTGTAGTCGCGCCGCGGGATGCCCCTGCGGCCCTCTTCGAATTTCGCCACAGCCAGCGCGAGGTCGTCCGGATGAATAATGGGGGCGAACGATCTGTTCAGCCAGTCGTCCAATTTGTAACCGGTGATTCGGAGCGTTTCCTTGTTAGCGTATGAAAATTTCCCCTCGTGGTCGAGTGAAAAGATCATGATCGGCGCGTTATCAAGGAGGTACTGCAACCGCTTCCTCATTTCAAACAGCTCTTGTTCAATCCTCTTCATTCGCGTGATATCTATAACCACCGTTTCGACGGCGCGCCTGCCCTCGAAATGAACGAGCGATGAAAGCGTCAAGCCAACGACGATCTCGCCGTTCTTCTTCACGTATCTGATCTCCTGCGGCAATTCCAAGCGCTCTTCGTCCAGAAGGCGCGCCACATTCTCTTGCACGAGCGCGCGATCATCCTCGTGGACCAGGCAGAGGAGGTCGAATCCCTCGGCGGTCACCTCCTCGGATGAGTAGTGGGTGAGCTTGGTGAACATGCGGTTGGTGAATCGGATTCTGTCATCCTGAAAGATGACAACCGGGCTCAGCAGGTTTTCCACGAGCGTCTTATACCGTTCTTCCGACTCCTCCAGCCGGCTCAAGAGCTTCTGCTCTTCACGGAGCTGAAGCGTCTCTTGTTTCGCCTGGAGGCGCTGCTTGTTGAAAAAATAGAAAAGAAACATACATCCCGTGAGAGCTATCAATCTCGATCCGGCCATAGCAATGATGAAGCGCGAGCCTTCCACAAGGTATCCCTTCACCATGGCCGGGGGCGTCCGTAATCCAAGAAAGAGCCGGCTTCCCGGCAGGTGAGCCGGCGCGTATGCAACAAAATCTGAATCATCCTCCTGTTTTATTCTAACCATTCCGCCCTCGTCGTGGATGCCTGCAAGAGAAATGACCTCTTCATGTTTGTGTGTCGTATCAGGAGATGCCTGCCGGTGCGACTGACGGACAACGATCCTCCCGTCGGCCGACAAAATGAATAGATCACGGGCGAGGCGGCTGCTCAGTTTTTCGAGGCAATTCTCTCTCAGGTTTTCTTTATTAAGTACTGCAATGAGAATTGAGTTCGTATCCTTCACGAGCCGCGCCGACACGAGCAGGTCACCCGTCTCAGTGATTTCGATTCCCAAATCGACGCCGCGCGCTTTAGTCCGCGCGAATACATCCGGGGCCTTTACGGGGGCGCCGGCCGGATATGCATATCTGACACCGCCGTCATTGTTCAGGAGATAGACGACGGAGAAGAATCCCTCCCCTCGATCGAATATCCCCTGCAGGAATGCCGGGAGCTTCTCAGCCGGTAGATCCGAAGGAAGTTGTCGGATGACTTCGCCAAGTAGCCGGATGCGCAGTAAAAGAGCGTCTTCCAGCGAGGCGGCTGCCGCCCGAGCCAGATCAGACTGGTCGCGGCCGAAGCGTTCGAGCGCTTTGTTTTGGCTGCGCTCGAGTGTCTCTTTCGTGGCGAGGGCAATCACGGCCATGGAGCCAAGCATGAAAAGCGCGAGAAAGAACAAGATTTTTCTTTGGCTGCTGATTATCTGCATTCCGCCCTCATGCTCGCCCCTTACAGACCTGTGGATATAGCTGTCTCGATCAGGACTTATGCAAAGAGTATGCCATCCCCCGAATGATAAAACCGTGCACTGCCCAAGCCTTCCCGCGGCGTCAACGTTCTCCATTGCGATGTGGCCCCTGTGGCACATAAATCCCCCCAAATTTCGACTTCCTGACGGATCACTTTTATCCTCGAGCCCTTTCAGAAAGCCTGATCGCCGCTCGCGCGCAGGATTTATGCTCTGTTAATCTCGAAAATTAAGCGGCGATTGCTGGGACAGGAGTTGTTCGCGGGTGTCCAATTTTGGACTTGACACGCACAGTATCCTTTACTATGATGAGGGACGGCCGGCGGGTGGGAGTACCAAGTCCCCTCCATAAACAGTCCAACCACAGTTCTGGCGCGACCGCCATTACACGCCATTTCAGCCTTTTCAGCGGTCGAGAAGACAGGAGAATTTATGAAGAACAATCCATTCAGCGTAGAGGGCCGAGTCGCAATTGTAACCGGCGGAGGGACCGGCATCGGCAGGGCGATATCCGAAGCGCTCGCCCTCTCCGGCGCCAACGTCGTAATCTGCAGTCGAAAGGCCGAACACCTGCGCGACACGGCGAAGAAGATCGAGGAATTGGGCAGGAAATCTTTGGCGTTGACGTGCGACGTGCGAAAAGAGGAGGAAGTAAGGAACGTCGTTGAACAAACCGTTAAGAAATTCGGAAAGCTTGATATCCTTGTCAATAACGCCGGCGCCAGTTTCGTTTGCCCGATTGAAGATGTCAGCCTCAACGGATGGAACGCGATTTTCGGCATCAACTCGACCGGCGTCTTTCTTTTCTCGAAGGTTGCCTGTCAGGAGATGAAGAAGCAAAACCGCGGCGTCATCGTGAATATCGCTTCAATCGCCGGCCGCGATGGCGCCCCCATGATGGCGCCATACGGAGCCGCCAAAGCGGCGGTAATCAATCTGACCAGAGCACTCGCGGTCGAATTCGCTCAATACAATATCCGCGTAAACTGCATTGCTCCGGGAATGATCATCACCGAGGCCGTGCAACAACAAATGGGCATCACGCCCGAATCCACACAGGAGCATTTTCAATCGCTGCCCTTGAAGCGGTGGGGAAATCCTGAAGAGATAGCGTGGCCGGCCGTGTTTCTTGCCTCCGATGCCTCCAGCTACATGACCGGTGAGATGATCAGCGTCGATGGCGGCCCGAGAGCTTTTGAAGGCGTCTGAAAAGCGGGAAACGCCTCGGTCGATATTGATCAGCGCCGGAAGTTCATCAGAGGGCGCGACACGCTGCGCCGCCAAACGGAGATGTTTGTGCGCCGGCTGGCTTCCTGAAAACCGATGGACTCGTAGAGGGAGACCGCCGGCGTGTTCTCAACCGTAACCGCGAGGGAAGCACGCTCGTATCCGATCTCTTGGTAGTTCCGCAAAACTCGAAGGAGCATTGCCTTCCCGACACCGCGGCGCCTCATCTCCGGAACAACGGCCACTATCCCGATCAAACCGCTCGAAGGAGCATCTCCTGCAAGCGAGATAACGCACCCGCTCGGATGTCCCTGCACGCGCGCAAGAATCGAGGCGGGCAGGTGAATGGACCTATTGGTGATAAATTCCTTGAACAGGTCGCTGTCGGAACAGACTGCGGAAATGTCGGGAAAAAGATAGCCATCAATCTCCGAGAAATACCCATGATATATGATTCCACCCAATTGATCGGCGTCGTTCTCGGTGGGTACTTCGAATCTGGATCCTGGCGGTCCGCCGCCGGCCGAAATCCTGCCCGAAAGCGAACGCTGCATTCGAATCCGATGACAATTCATGAAACCGATTGCAGAGAGAATGCCTTCGATGTCGGCGCGGTAGAGCGGCGGGCATTGCACGGCAATCGTTTCAACGGAAGGCTCCATCCGAAGGCGAGAGATTGCCGTTTTCAGCAGGAGAGTCTCCTGCTCACGTTTCCAACTGGTTTTTCCCCGGATCGTGCAGCAGAGGCAAATGGTTATGTTTTGCGGAAGTTTTCGCGCGCTCGACTCGCTTAAAAAAGAAGAAAAACGCAGCTCGTATTCGGCGGTATAGAGGATTATGCCCGTACACTTGCCATCATTGATCAGAATGAAGCCTGAACCTTTTTCAATCAGGGCTTTCCAGATCTTCGCCAGTGCCCGCGCCTGTCTTGTCCCCAATTGATTTGACGCTTCCTGCACAATCTCGGCAAGAATTTGTGCGAGATCATGTCTGCCCAGCTCAATCGGTTCAACTATGAATGCTGGCATTATTAAATGCGGATAGCCCCCGTATCCCGCCTCAAGGCCATGGGATTGCAGTTATTTCTTTTGCTCTGCCCTGCGTACAAAGGAAACATGGTGCCGTCCTCGTTTTATTACTGCCGGACCTGACCGTTTCCGTAGACGATGTATTTGGTGGTAGTAAGCTCCTCCAGCCCCATTGGGCCGCGGCAGTGAAGCCGATTGGTGCTGATGCCGATTTCCGCTCCGAGACCGAATTCAAACCCGTCATTGAAGCGGGTGGATGCATTCACGAAAACTGCGGACGAGTCGACTTCTTCCAGAAACTGCTGGGCCCGAGAGTAATTCTCCGTCACGATTGCATCTGAGTGAGCGGACCCATAGCGGGAAATATGGTCGATGGCCTCTTCGATGGAATTGACTACCTTCACAGATAGAATCAGGTCCAGATATTCGGTCCGCCAATCCTCTTCGGTTGCAGCAATCACGCCGGGAACCAGATGGCGGGTTCTCTCGCACCCGCGGATCTCCACTCCGGCTGCCCTCATTCGTTCCACAATCTGCGGGATGAAATTCTCGGAAACGGCCGCGTGCACCAACAGAGTCTCCATTGCGTTGCAGACGCCGGGCCGCTGCACCTTTGCATTCATGCAGATGCTGTCGGCCATGGCGAGATCGGCAAACTCGTCGACATAGGTGTGACAAATGCCGTCGTAATGCATGATGACCGGGATGGTCGAGTTCTCCACCACGCGCTTGATAAGCGATTTCCCCCCGCGCGGAATAATCAGGTCAATGTATCTGTCGAGTTTCAGCATGATTCCGACGGCGGACCGGTCGGTTGTTCTAATCAATTGGACGGCCGCTTCCGGCAGACGGGCGCGTCCGAGTCCTTCGGCGATGACGTCGGCTATAATTGAATTGGACTCGATCGCCTCGGAGCCTCCACGAAGTATGATCGCGTTGCCGCTTTTTATGCAGAGCGCCGCAGCGTCGACGGTGACATTCGGGCGCGACTCGTAAATGAATCCGATGACCCCGATGGGAACCCGAACCTTTCCAATGCGCAGCCCGTTCGGGCGTTTCCACATCCGGAGAACCTCGCCGACGGGATCGGGCAGCATGGCGACTTCTTCCACCCCTGCGGCCATCGCTTCGATGCGACTCTCCGTCAAGGTGAGCCTGTCTATGAGAGCGGCCGACAGCCCCGCCTGTTTCGCGCGCTCGATATCGGCCCCATTTTTTTTCTGGATGTCTTTTGTTCGCGCCCGCAGGTTTTTCGCGATCGCGCTCAGTCCCTCATTTTTCGCCTGTGAGGAGAGGCCGGCGAGTTTCCGCGCGGCCGAACGCGAGGCAAGCGCGGTATCGAGCACCGATTGTTCGAGTGGATCCTGTTTCATTTTTCTTTCTCCTGCGACTGCGGCCGGTTTCCCTCCAAGACCACCAGGTTATCCCGGTGCACCACTTCGTCGTAATCCTTATGGCCCAAAATCTCCGCTATCTTGCTTGTGTGGCTCCCCTTTATCTGAAGAATTTCGTCCGCCGAATAATTCGTCAATCCTCGCGCTATCTCGCGGCTCCCGGCGTCGACGATACTGATGGTATCGCCACGCGCGAATTTGCCGCTCACGTCGATGATTCCCGAAGGGAGCAGGCTGCGGCACTTCCGAAGCAAGGCGCTGCATGCCCCTTCATCGATTTTGATGTTCCCGTGCGGTGCGGCGCCAAAGGCGATCCAGCGCTTGCGCCCGTTGACCCACTCGTTCTTCGGACGGAAATACGTGCACTTGACGTCATTCTCAAATATCTGTTTTAGAATATGGCTTCGCTCGCCGTTGGCCAGGATCATTGCAATGCCGGAAAACGAGGCGATCCTGGCGGCTTCCACTTTGGATTTCATTCCTCCAACCGAGGTTTCCGCCGATGCCGCCCCGCAAATTCTGCGGATGTCGTCCGAGAGGTCCGTTACTTCTTCAATCAGTTTTGGGCTTTTCGATTTGCGCGGGTCGCAATCATAGAGGCCGTCTACGTTCGAGAGGATGACGAGCAGGTCGGCCTCCATCTTGGAGGCGACGACGGCCGCCAGCGTATCGTTATCGCCGAACTTGATTTCGTCTACGGCGACCGTATCGTTTTCATTGATTATCGGGATAATCGATTCATACCCGAGCAGTGTCGACAGGGTGTTGCGCGCATTCAGGTATTTTCGCCTGTCGTCGAGGTCGTCTCTCGTGAGCAGGACCTGTGCTACGTGCAGGTCGCACTCATTAAACAGTTCCTTATAGAAATGCATGAGCTTGCTTTGCCCGATGGCGGCGGCGGCTTGTTTTTGCGGGAGCAGCTTCGGACGGCTTTTCAGCCCGAGAATGGCCATTCCGGCTCCAATTGCACCGGATGAGACCAGAATGATCTTAACGCCGCGCTTTCGCAGATGCGCCAAGTCCTCCACGATCGGACGCATCTTGTTTCGATCGAGAAATTCGGTCGGAGACGAGATGAGCGTGGTGCCGATCTTCACCACAAGCAGATCGATGTCATTCAAGTTGATATTCAAATTCGTGGTCCTTTATTCTCAGGACAGTTTTTCCCTCGGCTCCTTCTCGCTTCAGGGCGGCATCGAGATCCAGGTGCGATAGTCTGCGCCGCAAGTGGTTCACCGCCTCATCGTTCTCAAAGTCGGTCATCATGACCCATTTTTCCGGCTTATCACCTGAGACCTCGAAAACGCGGCCGCGCTTGCGCACGCCGATCTCGGGGCGAAACGTGTAGCGTTTGCTCATTTCCAGCAAAGGCGCCGGCTCGGGTCGCTGTTCCCTCTCGTGCTCGACAGCGGCGGTCATCAGGCGCACCAATTCATCGAGTCCTTCGCCGGTTAAAGCGGAAACCGCCGCCAGCGGGAATTTATATTTTACCAATTTTTTCCTTGCCGCAGTCCATTTTTTCTTGGAGCCTTCGCGGTCCATTTTGTTGATGGTTATAATCTGCGGCTTTCTGGTGAGGGTCTCGTTGTGCAGCCGGAGTTCGTTCGTGAGGATTTGGTAATCTGTGACCGGATCGGATTCGGCGCCGTCAAGAAGGACAACCAGCACCTTTGTCCGCTCGATGTGCCTGAGGAAATCGTGGCCGAGGCCGACGCCTTTATGTGCGCCCTCGATCAGGCCCGGGATATCGGCGACAACAAAGCGTTTGTAGTCTTCGGCGTCCACCACTCCCAGGTTCGGCGAAAGCGTGGTAAATGGATAATTCGCAATTCGGGGGTGAGCCTCGGTGATTTTTGAAAGAAGAGTTGATTTGCCGGAATTGGGGAGCCCGATAATCGCGATATCCGCAAGTATCTTCAGTTCGAGCCGCAGCGACCTTTCCTCGCCCGGCTCGCCCAGTTCGGCAAAGCGGGGGAGGCGGTTGTGGAAGTTGGCCAGGCTGCGATTGCCTCTGCCTCCCTGTCCGCCGCGTGCGGCAATACATGTTTGGCCTTCGCGAATGAGGTCGGCCAGTACCTCCCCGGTCTCCTCGTCATGGACGACTGTGCCGGGTGGAACGGAAACAAAAATATCCTCTCCGCGCCTGCCGTCCTTGTTTTTCCCTTTACCGTGTTCGCCGCGCTGTGCGCGTTGGAGGGGGTTATACTTCAGGTCGACCAGCGTGGCAACGGATGGGTCCACCTTCAAGATGACGCTGCCGCCGTCGCCGCCATTGCCGCCGTCGGGACCGCCGCGCGGGACGTACTTCTCGCGCCTGAAGCTTACGCACCCATTGCCGCCGTCGCCGGCCTGTACCTTGATTTTTACTCTGTCGATGAACATAGGCGAGGCGCTGGCCTTCATCCGCCCTCGACCTGTTCCTCTGAGAAGATATCGTGGAGGAGGCGCCGGGGGGAGATTAAGTTTGCACGGGGTAGACGCAGATTTTCTGCTTGTTCTTGCCTGCTCGAATAAAGCTGACGCAACCGTCGATTTTTGCAAATAGGGTGTGATCGCGGCCGAGACCGACGTTTGTTCCCGGAAGAAACACCGTGCCGCGCTGGCGCACGAGAATATTGCCCGCTTTCACCACTTGTCCGCCGTATCGTTTCACCCCAAGTCGCTGTGAATTACTGTCGCGCCCATTGCGCGAGCTGCCGCCGGCTTTCTTATGTGCCAATGGAAGTCACCTCCTCGGTTATTCCGCAGGGCCGTCCTCCCGAAGAGGACCATCCCCCTGGGGATTCTTTTCTATCCAGTAATCTTTGTAATCTGAAGCCGGGTATGAGTCTGCCGATGCCCGATCTTTTTCTTGTAGCCCTTGCGGCGCTTCGCCTTCATAGTAGTGATCTTTTTCGCCTTTTCCAGGCCGAGCACCTTTCCCTCGACAGTCACCGCCTCCAGTTGCTTCGGGTCGGCGACCGCGGTTCCTTCCTTCTCGAGCAAGGCTATATCTCTAAATGTAACCGTCTCGCCGATATCGGCACTGAGCTTCTCCACTTTAATGATGTCGCCTTCGGCAACCCGATACTGTTTGCCGCCGGTCTTCACGATGGCATACATGCCAATTAGCTCCTTTCAGATGCGTTCCGCGAGGGGGACTATCCCCGAAGTATCATCAAGCTTCAGCTTCTTATTCTCTTCTATTTTAGCGGATGCACAAAAAAAATGGTAGCCCCTGGGGGAATCGAACCCCCGTTTGATGGCTGAGAACCACCCGTCCTAGGCCACTAGACGAAGGGGCCGCTGCCTCAGAAAGTAAAGCGCCCGCTTTTACGAGCGCTCTCTGGGGCTGGGGAGGTAGGACTCGAACCTACAGCTTCCTGATCCAGAGTCAGGCGTCTTGCCAATTCGACGACTCCCCAGTAAGGCCGAGGCGAGACTACCCGCCTAACGCTCAACTATACCAGAAAATACAGGTATTGTCAACACTGTTCAAAACTTGTGGCGCCGGGGGAGGTGACGCGAGAAATCGGGTAATCATCTGAATCTTAGGTCCGGATAGAACCGAAGTTTCGGTCCGGATAGAGCCGAACTTTTGATTCCCTCTGGCTCCCAAATTGCAATCGGGAAAAATGCGATAGAGAGGCGCCATCTCCTGGCGCAACTGCGGATAACCCGACTGAATAGGCGGTATTGCGCAGTAGAAGGAACATAATAAGCATCGCCATGAGAACAATTATCAAGAACAATAGCAGCCTGATCAGGAGAAACAGCCCCTGCGTCTTCAAGTTGTCCGATTTCGGCTGGTTTTCATCCAGCATTTTTGTCTCCCGACATATCCCAATTCAACTTCATTTTCCTTAGCTTAATCGTGGCAACTTTGTGGAGAGCCGGCTACTGGGATTGGGAAATATGAATCAAGAAATTGCCGGGAGTGGTCACACATTCAATTCCGTCTTTCGACGGAGACTTTCGATTTCGGCGTGAGTGAGAAGTCGATGTTGTCCGGGCTTGAGGTTGCCGAGGCGAATCCCGCCATACTCGATCCGCCGCAGGCGGATCACAGGGTGACCGATCGCCTTGCACATTCGCTTCACCTGTCGCTTTCGCCCTTCGTGAATGGTGATCTCTATTGTCGAATGCCGGCTTCCGGCTTTGAACATGCGGACTTTCGCCGGTGAGGTTACCACTCCGCCGATATCCACTCCACGCTTGAGCGCCTCGATATCGGCCGCACCGGGCTTGCCGGCGACTGTCGCATGATACACCTTCTCAACACCGAACCGGGGATGCGCAAGCCGGAATGAGAAGTCGCCGTCATTGGTGAGCAGGAGAACGCCTTCTGTATCCATATCCAGCCGGCCGACGGGATACAGACGTGCGGGCAGGCCCGCGACCAGGTCTGAAACCGTCGAGCGTCCTCTCGCGTCGGCGACGGCGGTCAAGTATCCTGCCGGCTTGTTGAGCAGCACGTACAGTTTGCGTTCTTCTTGAACGCTCTTGCCGTCGACCTCGACGGTATCACGCTGAGGGTCCACGTTTGTCCCGAGGCGAGTGACTATCCGGCCGTTGACACTGACCCGGCCGGAGGTGATAAGGGCTTCGCTTGCCCGGCGAGAGGCGACACCGGAGAGCGCAAGGAACCGTTGTAGTCTCATGGGCCGGAATTGAGGGAGCGTAATTCCTCGATTGTGGGCAGATCGCTCAGCGCTTTCAGGCCAAACTGCAGGAGAAAATCATTGGTGGTGCCGTAGGTGGCGGGTTTGCCGATGACATCTTTATAACCGACGATTTCGACAAGGCGTTTCTCGACGAGCGTCCGTAAGGTGCTGTCAATGTTGACGCCCCTGATGGCCTCGATTTCGGCGCGCGTGATAGGTTGTTTATACGCGATCACAGCCAGCGTCTCCAAGGCCGCCTGCGACAGCTTTGAAGTTTTCAGCTTTGGCGCATAAAATTTTCTGACCCAAGGGGCAAATTCCGGCATCGTGGACAGCAGGTATCCGTTTGCCACCTCTCTCACCTGAAAGGGAAAGCCATTCTCCGTAAGATGGCGGCGCACCTGCTCGATGACTTCATATATCTTTGGTTTCTGCAGCCCGTCCATGACTTCCTGGATTTTTGTTACCGACAAAGGCCGGTCGCTGACAAGCAGGAGCACCTCCATGATCGAGCGAATCTGGTCATCCGTCAGTTCGGAAGCGGACGGAGTCTGTAAAACATCCTCCTTCTCAGCGGACGGAGCCTCCTCTTCCGGTCGAGCGGCTGCATCTTCAGGAATAGGCTCTGGAGTAACGGGTTCTTCCATTCGGTTTTCACCCCATTGTTCTGGCCATAGCTGAAACCAGCGGTTTGATTTCCTTCATCAGTGCGAAGTAGCGCTCGGGCAAGAGCGACTGGAATCCGTCGGAATACGCTTCTTCCGGATGCGGATGCACTTCAATCATTAACCCGTCGGCTCCGGCGGCTATCGAAGCCTTCGACATCGGCAGTACGAGATCCCATCGGCCGGTCGCATGACTCGGGTCGACGATGACGGGCAGATGACTCAGACTCTTGATCACGGGTATTGCGTTCAGATCCAACGTGCTCCTTGTGGCGGTCTCAAAGGTCCGTATGCCTCGCTCGCACAGGATCACCTTATAATTGCCCTCCGACAGAATGTATTCGGCCGACATCAGAAACTCCTCAATGGTTGACATCATGCCGCGCTTGAGGAGGACCGGCTTATCTATCTTTCCGAGACATTTCAGCAGGGCAAAGTTCTGCATGTTTCGAGCGCCCACCTGCAGGATGTCAGCATACCGCGCCACCAAATCCACGTTGTGTGGATCCATTACTTCGGTCACAATTTTCAATCCGGTCCGCTCGCGCGCCTCGGCCAGCATTTCGAGCCCCCTCTCCTCGAGGCCCTGGAAACTGTACGGTGAGGTGCGTGGCTTAAATGCGCCGCCGCGCAGGATTTTGGCGCCTCCCTGTCTTATCGCGTTCGCTATCTCGAGAATCTGCTCTCGCGATTCGACACTGCACGGGCCGGCCATGACTTGAATCTCATTGCCTCCGATAACGACTCCCGATACATCGATTTCAGTTTTCTCCTGTTTCAACTGGCGGCCAACGAGCTTGAAGGGCTTCAAAATCGGCACAACGTTCTCGACTCCGGAAAGCGTTCGCAATGATTCAAGGCGGGCCTTACCTCGTTCATCGCCGACCGCCCCTACAACGGTCCGCTCCACTCCACGAATCAGGTGGGCCTTGTATCCAAGCTTCTCAATCACCTCGATGACGTGCTCCAAATCCCGCTCGGACGCTTCATGCTTCATTATAATAATCATGAAAAAACGTATCCTTCGGAAATATCATGACTTAAGCCAACCTGCGAACACTCGGCCTAGTATAGCGAGTGGAGCTTTTCGTTGTCAAGAATAGATCTCGCGCCGGGAACGCGTTACGAGGGGCTATTACCTGCTCAAGGAAGGGCTGTCCGGAGCTTGCGCATCTCGTTCAGAAATGTCATATTTTGTACAATGCAAGGGGGGGGAATTAATGCGCAGAACTACCTGTTACTTGGATTTGACTTACTGATTCTCCTTGTGATATACTCCCGGCACGCGGCTGGTGCAATTAGTTTGAACATATCTTTAACGAGTAACAATCCTATCACATCCATCCGGGGCGCGTCTCTCGTGGATGCGTCCGAAAGAATGCCCCTCTACCATTGGAGGAAACTCTGATGACCGTTGATCACGAAGAATTCAAACTCCTCACAGATACTCTTCGCAGTCGGGAGGAGGAGATTCAAGTCTGCAAACGCGAGATCTCGCAGCGGGAGGATCAGCTCAAGATACTCAAGCAGGAGCTGCAGCAGACTCGCAGAAAGCTTGAGGAGAAGATCGAGCGGCTGTCAACCTTGATCGGCGTCGGCAGCAGCATCAATTCAACCCTCGATCTCGATCAATTACTCACGTATCTGATGGCATGCGCAACAAAAGTAATGAAAGCCAAAGACAGCAGCTTGATGCTCGTGGACGACCGCACAAACGAGCTGGTTTTTAAGATTGCCCTCGGTGAAAAAGGAAAGCAGGTGCAGGAGTTTCGCCTGAAAATGGGGCAGGGAATCGCGGGGCAAGTAGCCCTGACCGGTCAACCGATCGTGGTATCGGATGCGGAGAGAGATCAGCGGTGGGAAAGGGCGATCGATCTGGCTACCGGATTCGAGACAAAATCCATTATGTGCGTGCCCATAAAGCTGCGTGACAAAATCGTGGGCGTTATCGAGGTCCTGAATGCCGGCTATAGCGGTCCGCTGTCGGAGGAAGATTTGGATATATTCTCCGCATTCGCCAATACGGCCGCAATTGCGCTGCAAAATGCGCGCCTGTTCGCTGCCATTCAATATTCATTGGAACACATCTGCGACCTGCTCAAGTCGGGAGCGCTCATGACGGACGAGAGCGGCGAGCTGGTCATGATCAATACTATCGCGAGGGAATTGCTCGGTTTTTCGAATGGCGATGCAGTGACAACTCGGGATATAGCGGAACTGAAAGCGGACAAAAGCATCTCGTCTCTGCTCCAGGCTGCCTTTGATCAAGCGAAGCCGGTGAAAGAGGTTGTACAATTGGGACAAGATGGGGGAAAGAAAGTACAAGTTGATGTCGCCCCCGTCATCGATCCAAACGGAATGAAAATAGGGACGGTCGCCGTCCTCAATGAGGTCTGAGTCGCCGAACCGGATCGGGCGGCGGCCCTTCTAAGGAGTCCCTTTTATGATAAAGACAGAACGATCCGCCTCGCGTAATCGCTTTTCCTTTGCCCCCCTCTCCGAGTCAAGCGGCCTCTCAATCCTTGAGCTCATCATCGCGCTCCTGATCCTCCAGATAGCCGTCACCGGGTTTGCCCAGTTTTTCATGGGGGGCCTCGACCTGTCGAAAAAGGCTCGAGGAAGCGAATTGGCGCAGATCCTGGCGCAAAATCAAATGGAAGAAATCCTGCGAAATTTCCCGGCGCAGACGGCCCTCGCCCAAACTGGCGGGCCGCGTCTCCTCCAGGATTTTCCCGGCAGATTCCGCGACTTCTCGCTGGATTCTTCTGAAGTGAGCTCTTTTCGATGGATAGCCGAAATCTTGCCGGCCTCGCATAACCCGAAGTTGGCGACAATCACACTGCACGTTTACGCGATTACCAGCAGAGAGGTGAAAGGGGGCGCTGTTTCATCGGAACCAGAGTTTTTCCTTTCTGACGACCGGAAACGATTTTCCCTGATCCAACCTGGCGAAGACGGCTCGAGTGAGATCGTTCAGGGGAAAGAGGCGCTTCATATAGTTACCGCATTGGCGGTTCGCTGATGAACGGCGGGAGAAAACAGAGAATGGTGATGCGATTAGCGAAGTTGAAATCCGGAATGACAATTCTCGAGTTGCTGGTTGTAATAGCCATTTTTGGCATCTTCATGTCCGTGGCGATCCCGAGTGTCTTCAAATCATTTGGCTCGATGGCCCGCGCCAAAAAATCCACAGCGCAATATCCGGAAACCAGGCGGGCGCTCGGAACAATTTCCGATATGGTTCGACAAACCCATCCCTCCCCGATCGACGCCGTCAAATTCAGGGGGAAGAATGGCTCATATGAAGCAGGCGGCATCGTTTTTCCGGCCGACGAACTGAGATTTCCGATTTTCGATAGCCGATATGCCGGATTGGGATCGATACAGAAAATGGAGTACCGACTGGAGCTGTCGCCGGATGGGGATGACTCGCCGCGAGGTCTGCTGCAGACCCGATCGCCGATTGGCGCGCCGCCCGAGAGCGGACTGTGCGAGTCTTTGCTTTCCGATGCCGTCGGGCTCGACGTGAAATATCTGGACAGCTCGCAGAACCCGCCGGAATGGGTCCAGGAGTGGCCGCCCGAAAACAAGCCGGCGACTCCCGGTGAGGAGGGAACGACAGCTTCGGCATCGTTACCGGCGGCTCTTGAGATAACCGTGTATATCCTTCGAGGCATATCGGCTCAGCCGACGCCGTTTCGGATAAGCGTCAATGTGCCGGCGGCGCAGGCGATTTGATTGAAGGGAGGGGACGGCGTGAAGGTTCGAGGACGCGAAGGCGTAGCATTACTCACGGCTCTCGGCGTATTGGTGATTCTCGGCCTGCTCGGCAGCGTCTTCCTTGCTCATATGAGATTGGAAGCCGCATATGCCGTTCGCGACGCCCAGCAGTTGCAGGCGCATTATCTCGCGATGGCGGGGGTTCAGGATGCAGTCTCGCGGCTGAGCCTTGATTCTCCCCTCACCGATTCTTCCGTAGACCCCTGGTGGACAGGGACCTCGCCGGAAATGACGCGGCTCGGCGATGGCGGATACCGGCTGATCGTTACGGACGAATCTTCGCGCATCAATGTTCTGACTGCCTCGCCGCAGACCCTGGGAACTCTGGTGGGAGCCGATACTGAGGCGCTCGCGGCTGTTCTGAGTTTTCGCAGTTCCAGAAAACTGCATGCGATCGACGATTTTGTGGCCGCCGACTTGAAGGCCGACGTGCTCTCGAAGCTGTTAAGTCTTGGGACTGTCGCCGGAACGGATAAAGTCAATATCAATACAGCCGGCGCCGATGTTCTTGCGGCGCTGCCGGGAATGGACGCAGAGGCGGGTCAGATTATCGTTGAATTCCGCAAGGGAGTGGATGGAATCGATGGAACTGCGGACGATTTCGTTTTTGCCGCACCTGCTGATCTCGTGAAGACGCCAGGCCTGACGCCGGTCAGAGTCGCTCCGGCCCTGCCGCTGATAACTGTCAACAGCAGCGTCTTTCGGGTTGAATCGGTTGGGTCGGTGCTGCAAGGAGTCCGGACTGTGAGCAACAGAAAGATTAATGCCGTCATCAAACGCCATCAGGATGGACGGATTCATATTGAGTCCTGGGAAAACATTTAAGGTTTTTTCGGCTCCTTCCCAAAATGACGAGGAGTTACAGGGTATGAATGAATCAGCAGAAAAAGGCGCAGCATTGGCGGAAAAAGTCGAGGATACCATTCAGCAGCGGCTGGAAAAGGAGCTCTTGCTGGAACAGCGCGCTTCCGCCGCCGGCGAGACGCTGCGGCAGAAGCTTCTCAAGCAAATCGGGGGCTCCGTGGAGAATATTCAGCCGGTGGTTCTGGTTTCGGCTATTTTCGATCTGGCCGTTACCTCTCGAGCAACCGACATCCACTTCGACCCCAGCGAGAGCGGGATGGTCGCCCGGCTTCGAATCGACGGGATGCTGCACGACGTGCTGACTATCCCCAAGCGAATCCAGCCCAATATCGTGGCCCGCGTCAAAGTGCTCGGCGAGATGGATATCTCCGAGACGCGAAGACCGCAAGACGGCCATATCTCGATGACCAGCGGAAACAACCGCTTTGATCTGCGAGTGTCCGCGCTTCCAACGTTTCGCGGCGAAAAACTGACGCTGCGCCTCCTGGATTCGACCAGCGGAATCCCAAAGCTCGAGGAATTGGGAATGGAGTATTCCGATCGAGTGATTTTCGAAGATATTATCACGAAGCCGCAGGGAATGACGCTGGTTACCGGCCCTACCGGCTCGGGGAAAACAACCACGCTCTATGCGGCGCTCGAGCGCATCAATTACCGCACTTATAATATCATCACCCTCGAGGACCCGGTCGAGTATCAACTGAAGGGGGTTAACCAGGTTCAGATCAATCCCGCCATCGATCTTACTTTCGCCAGCACCTTGCGCGCCTCTCTGCGACAGGATCCCGATACGATCCTTGTGGGCGAAGTTCGCGACCTGGAAACAGCCGCAATCGCCATCAGGGCCGCTATGACAGGGCACCGTGTCTTCAGCACAATTCACGCCAATACTGCCCCGGATGCAATCAATACGCTTGTCAATATGAATGTTCGCCCGTTCCTCATCACCAGTTCGCTGCTGTGTATCCTCGCTCAGAGGCTGGTTCGAAAGCTGTGCACCCAGTGCCGGGAGCCATATGAGCCTGAACCCGAATTGGTGAAGGAACTGGAAGTGAAGGAGAAGCCCGAGAAGCTCTACCGGGCAAGCGGATGCGATGCCTGCAATAAGACGGGCTATCTCGGGCGCACGGCCGTCTATGAGCTCCTCCGGCTCACTCCATCAATCAAGAGGGCGATTATCGACGGAAGATCGATAGAACAGATTGTCAAAACAGCACATTCCGAAGGGATGAAGAGCCTGTTCGAGAAAGGCGTAAATAAAATTCTTGAGGGAACCACCAGCGTGGATGAGGTTTTCAGGGTGTTGAGGTTCTAAGGATTCGCCGTCTTTTCAGGGGAAGCACGTGAAAAAGATTCTTATTCAAAAAGGATACGCACTGGCCGAGAAACAAGTTTCGCGGCTTGCGGAGAAACCGGAAATCGAATATATCGAAGCTGCATCGGATCAACTGGATCCGGACGCCCTCGAAGCCGTACCCGAACAGGTGATCCGCGACTTCCGCGTGTTCCCGCTGAACCGGTCAAATAATATCCTGCGGCTCGCGTTCGGCGACCCCGCCCTGGTCAGCAACCTGGAAAAGTTTCGCGTCATCAGTTCCATGGAGATTGTTCCAGTTCTTGTTCCCGCCGAAGAGATCCGGGAGATGATCGATCAGTATTTCCCGCCCGCCGCCGGGCAGAGCGCTTCCGGGACGCAGCAGGCGTCGCTCGCGCAGGAGATCGAGCAGATTCAAGAGAAATCGGCCGGCAGTTCGGCGGTGACAACAATAAACGTAATCATTGGAGGAGCCGTAAACACACGAGCGACCGATATTCATTTCGATCCTCAGGAAGATATCCTGCGGGTGCGCTTTCGAATCGACGGAGTGCTCTACGATATTCTGGGTTTGCCGCGGCGAATAGAACCGGCGATCGTCAGCCGGCTGAAGATACTGTGCAACATGGACATCACCAATACGCGCTCGCCGCAGGACGGACATTTCATGATTCGCATCGGCACCCGCGATTACGACCTGCGCGTCGCGACTGTACCCACCTATTTCGGTGAGAAATTAGTACTCCGTTTCATCGGGTCGGCGAACATCGGCAAAAAGCTCGAGGAACTGGGAATGGATCCGGCCGATCAACGCGTCATCGACCGATTCGTAAAGCGAAAGGGCGGAATGCTGCTGGTTACCGGTCCGATGGGCTCGGGCAAAACGACTACGTTGTATGCGGTTCTGAATAGCCTTAACAATTTCAGCGAGAATATCGTGACGATCGAAGACCCCGTCGAGTTTCAGTTGAAAGGGGTCAACCAGGTGCAGGTCAGCAAAGCGTCTGATCTGTCGTACGAACGCGTGCTGCGCGGAGCTTTGCGGTTGGACATCGATACGCTGATGATCGGAGAAATACGTGACGATGATTCGGCGCATATCGCCGTTCGCGCCGCCGTTACCGGACACCGGGTGCTCAGTACCATGCACACGAACAACGCGCTGGAGACCATCACCGCGATGCGGCACATGGGGATCAAGTCGTTCATGATTGCCAGCGCTCTGAACGTGGTTATCGCACAGCGACTGGTGCGCACCAACTGCGTGCACTGTAAAGAGGTCTATGAGCCGCCGCGGGAACTGCTGTCGGAATTACAACTGCTCGAGGCGGCCGGTCCGTTTTACCGAGGAAAAGGCTGTCCGCATTGCAACCATACCGGCTTTTATGGCCGGGTCGGACTTTTCGAAGTGCTGAAAATTGACGACGAAATAAAGGCGAAAATAGTGGCTGGCGCCTCCGTGGATGAAATTGCGCGAACAAGCGCGGACGAAAAGGTAAAATTCATGAGAGATCGCGGCGCCCAAAAAGTAGCCGCAGGGGTAACCACCGTGGAAGAAGTGCTGCGGGCACTCGGCGCCTGACGGCGAGGTATCCCATTCGCTGGTGTAGAGATTTAGTAAACGTTACCGTGAGGGGGGAAATTCAGCGATGTCAGAACAAAAAGTCAATCTCGGAAGAACTCAGAGCGACGATGTCGGCCTCAAACTTGAGGGCGAGCCAGCCAAAGCAGCGGCTCCGCCATCCGTTTTAGCGCGGATCGGAAGCATCTCGCTTGCCGGGCGGCGCGTTCCTGAAGAGCAGATAACGTCGTTCCTGCGCCAGTTGGTCATGCTGCTCGAGGCGGGGGTCCCGCTGCTCCGCGCGATGAACACGCTCGCCATGCGGACCTCCAATAAGAACCTTGGCGCCGTACTAAAAGATGTAGCCGATAACATAGAAGCCGGAAACACGCTTTGGCAATCCCTCTCCCATCATCCGAGATATTTCAACCACTTGTTTGTCAGCATAATTCGGGCCGGCGAAACATCGGGAACGCTGACCGAAATCATGACGCATCTGGCCGAGTATCGAGAAAAAAAGGCTTTCATGCGGAAACAAGTGCAATCGGCGGTGGCTTATCCTTTTGTTATCTTGATTGCGAGTCTTGCGATTCTGACTCTCTTCCTGGTGGTCGTGATACCGGAATTCGAGTCCATGTTCAGCTCTTTCGACATTCAGCTTCCCGCTATTACCAGAGTGGCGCTTGCGTTCTCACATGGGCTGGTGAACCTGTGGTGGCTGTGGCTGATCCTTGTCGTCGGCGTGACGGCGCTGGTGATCTCGTACGGAAAAACGCCGGCCGGAAGGTTCCAGATCGATTACTTCAAGCTGCGCGCGCCGGTTTTCGGAGAGGTGATGACGAAAAAAGTGGTTGCCGACTTCACCCAAACATTCGCCACGCTGCTGAACGCCGGCATCTCCATCCTCGAAACGCTGGACTTGACGAAAGAGGCAGTGGGAAACACCGCATTCGCCAAAGACCTCCAGCAGGTGCGCGAGTCCATCGAGCGTGGCGAGGGCCTGGAAAAGCCGTTGCGCCGCTCAAAGGTGGTGCCGGCCCTCGTCACCGACATGCTTGCAACGGGAGAAGAGTCGGGCTCCCTTGAGAAAGTTTCCCGGCAAATGTCGCAGATCTTCGAAAAAGAGGTCGAAACGGCGGTAAATACCTTGCGCTCGCTGATCGAGCCTGTCATGATCCTCGGTCTTGGTATTGTGGTTCTGTTCCTGACGCTCTCCTTCTTCTGGCCGTACGTTTCGCTGATCGACCAGATAACCTCCATCGCCGGTTGAAGAGCGTGCTCGACTGAGCGACCCCAAAGGAGGGGGAACGGGCCGGGAGACCCGTATTATTGGGGCCTCTTGTGTTGGAGGCGCCAGAGGAAGCGACGAATTCCGCCGCGGCGAGCCGGGCACGCAGAGCTTATTCCCCCATGGTTCTTCAATCCTTGCGCGACCGATAACGCCTTCCGCACCGCGCCAGCGATTCCGCAAACCGGGTGGGGAATTCCCACATAAGTTCTTGAGTTGCCTTAAGTAATCCCACCAGCAGATTTGTTGAGCAAAGTCGCGATCAAAAAAAGCACTTGACATTTCTCCGAATCTGTTATATAATAATAATACAGTATGAGAGGAGGTGATCTTTTATGAAACCGC
>QZKU01000075.1 GCA_003598085.1 Candidatus Abyssobacteria bacterium SURF_5 | reverse complement strand
GTCATTCTTCGGCAAGCTCCAAATATCTCAAAAATTAAATGATCAATGTAAAATCGTATGCATCAACAAAATCTCTGCTTTCGCAGGAATGACGGGTTACTCTGACTTGTCGATACCGTTCTGTCATCGGCGCCAACCCCATTATAGGACAGTCTCTTAGTCCCCCAAGAGAGCGGCAGAATGCAGTCCGTACAAAAAGCAGTCGCGCGCGTCTTAAGTAAATGGCTTAAGGCGCATGCTCGTCAGTCGAACTTCACCTTCACGGGCCCTCGTTCGGCTGCGATGTCGATCTCGAACATGTCCTCTGGACCAAAATTGAAGCGATTGGCGATGATGTTGCTGGGGAAGCTTTCCCGATAGATGTTGTACGCCATGACGTTGTCATTGTAAAACTGTCGCGCGTACGCGATTTTTCCTTCGGTTCCGGCCAACTCTTCCTGAAACATCAGGAAGTTCTGGTTCGCTTTGAGTTCTGGATAATTTTCGGCGACGGCGAAAAGGCTCTTCAGCGCGCCCGAAAGCTGATTCTCGGCGGCTCCCTGGTCTTTCACGGTGCTCGCGCCGATGGCGCGCGCCCGCGCCTCGGTCACGGCTTCAAATACCCCCTTCTCATGTTTCGCATAGCCCTTCACCGTTTCCATGAGGTTGGGGATCAGGTCGTATCTGCGCTTGAGCTGTACGTCGATCTGCGCCCAGGCGTTCCTGATCCTGTTGCGAAGCGTGACAAATCGGTTGAAGGCGAACACGAGATAAAGCGCCACCGCCACTGCTATGATAACGATGCCCGTCAAGATCCAACTCATGTGCAATCCTCCTGTTGATTGCCGCGGAAAACAAACTTCATCGACTGCCGCTCTGCCCGCATGGGCCGCCGAATCTGTAAAATTGCAGATGCTGAGGATTTCATTTGTGATTCATTCTATCATGCGGGCGCAAATAGGTAAACTTGTTCAACAGGGCAGGATGAAGATCAAAGTGATGGTGGAAAGCTCGTAAAGTGGGATCAACCCTTTGAGTTTAATCGGTTTCAGATTTCTTCCAGAGCACTTCTAATGGCAGGGCGTTTCCGGCAGGAATCATTCTTCATTCGAAGTTATTCGGTATTTTCTCATGCGGTGGCGGAGTGTGTTGCGGCTGATGCCGAGCATGCGGGCCGTCCTCACCTGATTGTTTGCGCATTCTTTGAGGGCCCGATTTATGAGCATTTCCTCGACGAGTTCCACGATGTTCGCGTGAACCTTGCTATTGGATAGCTTCAACACTTCCGAAATAAGCCCGTCCACCTCCGTCCTGAGGTCGCTCATCAGTTGCTCGTGATTTCGAGAGCTTCGCGATTCATCTTTCTGTGTCTCGAGTTTTATGTGCTCTTCGCCGATGACATCGCCGGTACACAGGAGCACGGCCCGCTTGATGCAATTTTCCAGTTCGCGAACGTTGCCGGGCCAAGAGTATGACTTGAGTTTCTCGATAGCGGGGTCGGCAATGTGGCGGATAGACTTTTGATACTCTCCACAAAAGCGGCCAAAGAAATATTGCGTCAATTCCGGAATGTCCTCCGCCCGCTCCCGCAGCGGCGGCAAATCGATGGAGATGATTTTCAGTCTCCAGTACAGGTCTTCCCTGAATTCTCCATTATCGACCGCCTTCATCAGATTCTTGTTTGTCGCGGCTATAATTCTTACGTCTGCCTTGATGGTCTCGCTGCCTGCGAGCCGTTCAAAGTCCCCTTCCTGCAGCACGCGAAGGACTTTCGCCTGCGTGGCAAGCGACATATCGCCGATTTCATCGAAAAACATCGTGCCGCCGGCGCCTCTCTCGAATTTGCCGATGTGAGTCCGTTCGGCGCCCGTAAACGCGCCGCGTTCGTAGCCGAACAGTTCGCTTTCGAAGAGAGTATCGGGGATGGCGGCGCAATTGATTGTGAGAAACGGTCTGTTCTTCCTCGTGCTGTGGTGATAGATGGCCTTTGCGACGAGTTCTTTTCCGGTTCCGCTCTCGCCTGTGATAAGAACCGTCACGTCCTTCTCCGCGACCTGACCGATCAGCTTATATACTTCCTGCATTTTCCTGTGGCTGCCGACGATCCTCACCGACTCCTGGGGGAATACGGGTAATCCGCCATATCCGGCCGGCAGGGTGACGACCTCTTTCATCAATCGGTTCACCTCGAGAGCGTCGGCGGCGATGCGATGAAGTTGATCCCGATCAAACGGCTTGAGCAGATAGTCGTACGCCCCCAATTTCATTGCTTCGATCGCTGTTTCAGTCGTCCCGTAGGCGGTCATGATGATCACCGGCGTCTTGACGCGGCGTTTCCTGATCTCCTTCAGCGTATCGAGACCGTTCAGTCCCGGCATCTTGTAGTCGATGAGGATCAGGTCAAAGCTCTCGCTGGAAATCTTGTCGAGCGCCGCCGGCCCGTTGGTGGAAGAGACCACCTCCTTGCCCATCTTCGAGAAGAAACGGCTGAGGAAATGGATCAGGCCTTCGTCGTCATCGACGATCAGTATTCGCTCCATATCATTTATCCTTGCATGTCGAGGATCGGCAGAAATAGTTGAAACGTTGTGCCGCGGCCGGAAGTCGATAAGTAGGTAATCTCGCCGCCATGGCCGCGGGCGATTGTCTGAACAATGGAAAGCCCGAGACCGGTTCCGGAAGCCTTGGTTGTGAAAAACGGATCGAAAATCTTATCGCGATCGGATTCCCCTATGCCGGGTCCGGTATCCGAGACGCTGATAAGCAGGCGCTTTCTCGTACCATCCGCCGTTTGAGAATGGTCCATTTGCGCCGACACCTTAAGCTCGCCGCGCTGTGTCATCGCCTCGAGCGAGTTGACCATCAGATTCACCAGAGCTTCTCCAAGCTGTTTTCTGTCGCCTCGTATCGCAGGCAGCTCTCCATTGACATCGATGGAGACAACCGTTTCCTGCTGATTTGCCTTCGGTCGAACCACAAGCAACGCCTCTTCGATTATATCCCTCGCATTGACCGTGGAGAAAATCGGCTCCTGGGGGCGCGCAAAATCAAGAAATCGGTTGATGGTGGCCTCTATCCTTTTGATTTGCCCCATTGCCACCCGAAAGTCCTCCTCGTATTCGGGCGAGATTTCGATTTCCGACTCGACGGATTGCAGAAAAAGCTTGAGAGAGGCAATGGGGGTGCGAATCTCGTGGGTTACGCCGGCGGCCAGTTGCCCCAGCGCCGCAAGCTGATGCGAGCGCGCGGCAGCGAGCTCGGTCTTCTTCAATTCGGCCTCCGTGAGGTCCACCTTCTCTTCAAGACTGTGCTGGCGAGCCTCGAGCTGTTTGGCCATGCTGCCAAACGCACCGTACAACATCCCTATTTCATCCGTTCGTTTCGAGGCGACGACCGCGTTCTCGAAGTCGCCACGGGCAAGGTTCTCCGCCGCGTTACTCAGCGCTCGGATGGGATTGGCGACGGAAGAAGAGAGCAGCCAGGCGAGCAGCGCTGCGCCTATCACCGAAGAGACGATCGCGAGGTAAACATACCTCGTCAGCCTGTCGGCTTCGCGGAACGCTTCATCCCTGTCCTGCTCGACCACCAAGTACCAATCTTCCCCCGCGACCTGCCTGGAAGCGCCCAGCACTTCGATATTCCTATAATCGGTATATATTTTCTTCAGGCGTTCGGTGCCGAATATCTTCTTGAAACTTCCAGACTGAGCGATATTATCTCTTAGAATTCTTCGGGGATCCTTGTGAACGAGAAAGGTTCCTTGCCTGTCGACCAGGTAACACTCGCCGGTTTGCCCGAGAGACACCTTCAATATCTGCGAGAGTATGGCGCCGGCGCTAACGGTCGCTCGCGCCACACCTTTGACCTCGCCTCGTTCATCAAGGATGGGCGCCGAAACATAAAAGACGGATTCGCTTGCCTCCGGATCAAGGAAGATATTGGAAGTATAGAGATCCCCATTGGCGCTGTGCTCCAGCCATTCTTCCTGCGCGTTAATACCCCCGTTCCCAGGGTCGCTGTCGAAGATTATCTCGCCGTCGCGAGAGAGAACAAGAAATCTCTTGTACACCTTATAATTATTGCGAACCAACTGAATGTAAGGGGCAATGCGCTCCGGTTCCATTGATCTCAGAATGGATGAGCCGGCGATCACATTCAGGTCCGATTTCCGCTCCGACATCCAGCGGTCCAGCAAAGCCGCCTTGTCGTCGGCAACATTCTTTAACTGGTTGGAAACCATCTCGGTAATGAGTTCCTCCGCCGTCCGAATCGAGAACGCTCCCACGATGCTCAGCGGCGCGAGCGCGGAAAGCAGAAAAAGCAGCATCAGCTTGATCCGCAGATTATTAAAGAATGTGCTCTTCATGGGAAACATGTTTTTTCAGCCATGGGAAAGGATAAAGGTACACTCTCAGTATAAGGTCAACGTTGGCCCCAATTCAAGGAGGGGGGATACGTTGATCTTTTTCGATGGCTGTATTGGCTCGTTCGTCTCAGCCTGCCAACCGGACAGGCCTGACCCATCGGAGATTCCACCTTCGGTTTTGGCTGTTCTATACCCATCCTACACTTGCTCTTCCCAAACCGTCTTTTTGTATTTCAAGAACGAGAGATATCTCCCCTTTTCCCGATTCTTGAAACGGATATAATACTTATTATAAAATTAATCACTCGATTGCGAAATTGCTTTATTGATCTACATATTCGAGCATGAAAAGAAATTCAAGATTTTGAGAGCCAGCGGGATTGAGAAATACAGAGAGAAAGAGGTATCCCCGGGGATGAAAAACGCATTCTTGTTGGGAACCAGCGGTGGAATGGGACGATTCACGGTTCGCACATTCGCGAAATTTGTTTTTTTCAATAACGTCGTGCAGCCGGGCCGGATGAATGGCGCACCCCAAAAATCCAATGGTCCGGGCATGACATGAAGGAGTCACGATGACTACTACCGCAACTGTAACGGTTCTTTTCACCGATGTCGTCGGCTCCGGCGAATTGAGAACAACCCGGGGTGAAAGAAGTGCTCAGCAGCTTTTAGAGACTCATGCCGAACTGGTGCGTCGAGAAATAGAACGGCACAATGGGGAAGAAATCAAGGCATTGGGCGATGGCTTCATGGTCGCGTTTGGCTCGGCGCGTAGTGGCGTGGAGTGTGCGGTGGCGATTCAGCGAGCTTTGGGTGAACATGCCCGGCAGCACCCTGAACAGCAGGTCCAGGTGCGCGCAGGTCTGAATACCGGTGAGGCGATTCACGAAGGAGGCGACCTTTTTGGGTCAGCGGTGGACGCTGCCGCCCGCATCATGTCTAAAGCTGCGGGCGGCCAGATCTTGATTTCGGAGCATACCCGTGGGGTCATCGGCAAATTACAGGATGTGGCCGTGGTAAACCGCGGCCCGTTCTGGCTGAAAGGCTTTCCGGATCGGTGGCGGCTGTATGAAATCCTGTGGCAAGAGGAAAAGGCTCCACTTTTCAGCCCTCCGCCGCACATCGCGGAGAGAACTCCCTTTGTGGGCCGGGAGATCGAGCGGGCCGAGCTGCGACGGTTTCTCGAGCAGGCGCGAGGCGGTCGCGGTGCGCTCGTTTTGGTGGGCGGCGAGCCAGGCGTAGGGAAAACACGACTATGCGAGGAGCTTATGATCGAAGCTCGCAGCCATGGATTCCTTACCCTGACCGGGCATTGCTATCAGATGGAAGGCGCGCCGTTTTACATACCCTTTGTTGAGGCGATCGAGTTGGCTGCACGGATAGTGGAGCCGGCTGCCTTGCGGTTGGCCCTGGGCGATTCAGCTCCCGAAGTGGCAAAGTTGATGCCGAGGCTCCGCACGCTTTTTCGCGATATTCCGCCGTCCGCGGAAATGCCGCCGGAGTTGGAACGTTACTATATGTTCAACGGCGTGCGCGACTTCATCGAGAGAGCCGCTGGGGTACAACCGATGCTGTTGATAATTGAAGACCTCCAGTGGGCCGATGACGCCACGCTGCTGCTTCTTCAGCACGTGGTGCAGCAGGTTCATGAGATGCCGGTTTATATCCTCGGCACCTATCGGGACAGCGAACTTGAAGTCTCTATCTCGCTTGCTCGTTGTCTTGAAGAACTTGTTCGCAGGCGGCTTGACTATCGGATAGCTCTCAAGCCTCTTCCCGAGACGAACGTTATGGCGATGCTCCGTGGGAGGACCGGAAAGGAACCGCCGGCCGCATTTGTGCAGGCGGTATTCGAGGAGACGGAGGGCAATCCATTCTTCGTGGAAGAGCTTTTTAAGCATTTGGCAGAAGAGGGGAAGCTGTTTGATGCCGAAGGAAGATGGCGTGCGGATCTCCGAATCGACGAACTTAATGTGCCGGAAAGCGTTCGCCTGGTTGTCGGTCATCGACTCGCACGTGTGAGCGACCAGTGCCGCCGCGCTTTGACTGCCGGAGCGATTATCGGGCGGGGATTCGGTTTCGAGCTTCTTGGGCAGGTAGCAAATCTCGATGAGGATACGCTTCTTGACGCGATCGATGACGCGGAGCGGGCGCAACTAGTGACATCGAAGACTGAGCGCGGGCAGGCGCGAATAAGCTTTGCCCACGATTTGATCCGTCACGCGCTTGTCAGCAGCCTATCGGCGCCCCGGCGGCAACGGCTTCACCTTCGTGTGGCCGACGCGATGGAGCGGCTCTATGCCGATGCGCTGGAGGAGCGCGCGGCCGCGATGGCTTATCACCTCTCTGAGGCTGGAGCGGCCGCCGACAGAATCAAGACAGTAACCTATCTTGCGTTGGCGGGGGACCGCGCCCTGAAGGCTTCGGCGTTTGAGGACGCCCTGCGTCATTATGACGACGCACTGTCGCTCGAAGCAGGGGAAAACCTGGCGCGGCGAGGCAGCTTGCTTTTCAAGAGAGGCATGGCCCGGCGGAGTCTGGGTAATTGGAACGAGCCGCTTGCTGACTGGCGGGAGGCGTTGGACGTCTTTGAGCGGGTTAATGACAGGGAGTCTGTGGGGCACGTGTGCGCGGATCTTTCCTACCATTTCGCTCGCTATGGCAGAATGAAAGAAGCGTACGAAATCACCCAACGGGGGCTTGCGGCTCTGGGCGATACCGAAAATGCCGACAGATGCCGTCTCTTGGGCGCACTGGGGATGGTATTGAGCATGATGTCCGGAAGAACCCTGGACAACGCGAATGACTGCTTTAAAAAAGCTCTCGATATTGCCGAAAAGCTACAAAGCAAGCCGCTTTTGGGTTCCCTCCTTCATCGAAAAGCATTTCACCACATTTTCCATTGGCAGAGCAAGGATACCGTCGAAGTTGGTCTGGAGGCGGCACGTTTGTTGCGGCCTGTCGGCAACCTCTATGACACCTCGGCTTCGCTCTTTGTAAGCCAATGGGGCGCAGTATGCAGCGGTCGTTTAGAAGAAGCTGCAAGAATTGGCGCCGAAGCGGCTGCGCTGGCGGCTCAAAGCAGAAACGACACTGCTCGCTGTAATGCACTCCATTGCGAGGCCCTCTGCGGAGTAGCGGTCACGGGAAACCTTCAGCAGTTCGAGAAACGCGTCGCAAACCAAATTGAATCTGCAAAGAGCGCGGGCGTAATCTGGATAGTCTTTGAATATGGCAGCCTCGGACGAGCGCAATTCTGGAGAGGCTGCTGGAATGAAGCAAGGGAAACGCTTCGGAAAGGAGCTGAAAGCGAGCCGCCTGTGGGTACCGCCATTTATGGTTATTGCGATGGAGGGCTCTTTCTGGTGACGGCCTACGCAGGCGACAAGGGCGCCGCCCTGGCGCTTCTCGAACCCAAAAAGGAAGTACTCCTCGGAGGGCTGGCGACACCACATACCATGAGAGTAGTGAGTGCGGCTGTCGAGGGTTTGGTTGTCCTGGATGAATGGAGCGAGGCTTCCAGGTTCTACCCGCTGGCTCTTGAGGCAACAGCTACTGGCAACATAATTCGCGTATCTTTTGACGGCCTTGTACAAACAACAGCGGGAATCGCCGCCATGGCCGGCCGGCAGTGGGACAAAGCTGAGGAGCATTATCAAACTGCACTCCGGCAGGCGCACGAGGTTCCCCACAAAATCGAGCAGCCCGAAGTCCGCCGCTGGTATGCACGCATGCTCATCGAGCGCAATGCTTCGGGCGACAAGGAAAAGGCCCGCGCGCTCCTTTCCGAAGCCGTCCAAATGTACGGAACAATCGGCATGCCCAAACACCTTGAAATAGCCGAAGAACTGATGAAAAAGCTTTGAAATAGAGGGAGCCATCAGAAAGATCAAAACGCAGATGGCTTCCGAAATTGACTCTTATCTCGATTGTTTCATCCAGATCTTTCACGAGTTTTTAGAAAACCAGCATCCGCAAGTATAGAAGTATCCATCTCGACGTGTCCTCGTTTGCCTACCGACAAGAGGCTGTTCGATTATGGATGAAAAGACGGAAAGGGATGTTAAAGTAGGGCTGTCCAGGCCACTCCAATGCGTATTTCACTGCGCCTTGAAAGTAGGATTATTGAATCAGATTCAGAATCACAAGAATTTTTGCTTATACGCCTAAAGTAATGTGTAACATCCTACGTAATAAGTGTTTGCAATTGCCAGTTCTTTTCCCATTGACACGGGTCGGTTTTGCGGATACAATATATATGAATATTATTCAGAAAGCGTGGCAGAAATATATCGCTCCAGGGCAGCGCCAAGGGTCATATGGACTAAGGCAAGGGCTCCCTTCTGAAGAATAGATTTGTTTTTCACATACTGGGGGTTCATGAGTACGAGAGCTAGAAGTATTGCAGATAAGCAGCAGCGAAGGCGCCTCTTGAAGGATGCGGCGAGGGAGTTGTTTTTTGAAAAAGGCTACCGCGACACCACGATCGAGATGATCACCGACCGTGCCGGCGTCAGCACGGGAACATTTTATCTGTACTTCAAGAGCAAAGAAGAAATCTACATGGCGCTCTATGGTGATGGGATAGATATTTTCCATCGAATGGCAGAGCAGGCGATATCGTGGCCGGGCATGGGCGCATTAGCGAGATTGTCGGCGATTGCGCATGCCTACCACCGTTTTTATGTTGAGCACACGGAGTATTTCGATATCCTCGCGTTCATACACCTGCATGAGACGACGCTGAAGGAGCGCACGGAGATGTCCGCGGCGCTGGATGCGAAGGCGATCGCGCTATTGAAGATGATCGAGCGCGTTATCAGTGAGGGCATTAAAGGCGAAGAACTGGCGCGGATGGACCCGTGGAAAGCGACGAACGTTCTGTGGGGCATGATGGATGGGCTGGTGATGTTGGCCGAGCGCAAGAATGTTATGGTGATGGGCGTGAGTCTCGAGGATTTATTCAAGAACGCGCTCGAGATCATTTTCTACGGAATGGCGAGGCGGGAGGGCCGGCAATCGGAGAACGGCAAGGAGACTACCGTATGACTTCGACGATCTCAACAAGAAAGAAATCAGATGAATCGCGAGTCGGCGAAACAAGGTTCATTCGGGCTCTGGCGGAGAGCGGCGGCAACGGCAATACCAGCCATATAAAATACATTGCCTCCGAGAGCGGGCCTTCGACCGAGATCAATCGCCGGCGGCGCGAAGCCTTCTTCAACACCCAGTTTAGCATCTGCATCGAGCGCGCTCGTTACTACACGCAGAGTTTTCGGGAGACAGAGGGCGAGCCCCAAATTCTTCGGCTTGCGAAGGCCTTTCGGCATTATCTGGAAAATGTAACCGTTGTGCTGAACGAGAACGATTTGTTTGCCGGTTATGCGGGCGGCAAGATGCTGTGCTCGGAGGTGTTTCCGGAATTATGCAGTTCATATCTCGATGAGGACGCGTGGCAGGAAGCGAGCAATTTCAACATCAATCCGGTTTCGATCAGCGATGACGAGATAGCGGAATTGAAGGAGATCGCGCCCTACTGGCGCGGCAAAGCACTACAGGATTACTACAACCACATGAAGCCGCACAACGACGACCTCGTCCATCAGCGCGGCCTCATTTTCGCTTACAATATGCTTGCAGGCATTGGACACGTAATTGTCGACATCGATCGCGGCATCAAGTATGGGCTCGGCAGCATTCGTGACGAAGCCGTTCGAAATGTTCAGAGGCTGCAGCACTCTCCGGAGGATGCGCTCACCCCGAAGAAGATCTCCTTTTACAAAGCGGTCAGTATCGCGATTGAGGGCTTGATCGCCCATGCGCAGCGCTGTGCGCGGTATGCCGAGAATCTCGCGGCGAAGGAAGAAGACGGCCGGCGCCGGGCAGAGTTGCTGAGGATTCGCGACGCCTGCCTCCACGTCCCCGAGAGGCAGGCGCGGAACTTTTTCGAGGCGATTCAATGCTCGCTGTTGATGCTGGTTGCGAATCAGATGGAATCTTGCGAGATATCGATCTGCCCCGGCCGCATGGATCAGATTCTGTACCCGATATATCGCAAGGGGCTTGAGGACCGGTCTCTTTCGCGCACCGGAGCGGTCGAGCTGCTCGAAAATTTCCTCATTCGCATCGGACAAAGTTCGTGGCTCTACAGCGGACGGCAGCAGGGGTCGCTTTTCTATCCGAGGCGCGGCAATCTCGTGACCATCACGTTGAGCGGCAAGGACGTGAATGGACGCGACACGACCAATGAGCTGACATACCTGATCATGCACGCTCACGCGAATACAGGCCTGGGTCACCCCAGCCTGGCCGTGCGGCTTCACAAGAATTCTCCGCCGGAACTGCTCGAGGCCTGCGCGCGTCTGATCGGGCGCGGAAAAGGCCAGCCAGGCATCATGAATGATGAGGTGATGATCCCGGCGCTGATGCGGCTTGGCTTTGAGGAAATGGACGCCCACGAGTACGCCGACATCGGCTGTATCGAAATGGGCAGCGCGGGCACGTCTATCGGCCCATCCAGCATCGGGTTCGTAAACCTGGCAAAATGCCTGGAGCTGGCGCTTCATAACGGGCGCTGTCCTATTTTCGGCGACCAGGTTGGCCCGCAAACGGGCAAAGCCGCAGACTTCGAAACATATGATCAACTGCTGAGCGCTTATGCCAGGCAGGTTAGATTCGCCGTTACGCAGTTTAATCAATCCATTTCTGCGATTGAAATGGGTCACTCCCTTTTGCGGCCGCTTCCGTTCCTTTCTTCGATCACCGATGATGGGATGCGGTCGGGGCTCGACCTGACGGACGGCGGCTCGAAATATTATTTTGCGGGCATCGAAGGAATTGGAGTCGCCGACGTGGCCGACTCGCTGGCCGCTGTCAAAAAGCTGGTGTTTGACGAGCGAAAACTCACGATGACCGAACTCGTCGAGGCGCTGAAAAATAACTTCGCGTCGGGCGAGAGGCTGCGCCAGATGCTGCTCAATGCGGCGCCCAAATTCGGGAATGATGACGATTCGGTCGACGAAATCGCGCGTGAAAGCTGCAGTGTTTTCCTGAAGGAAGTGAAAAATCATCGGGATTATTGGGGGAGCGTGTATAATCCGGGCATCTGGTCGATCGAGTTGGCGATGATTTTGGGAAGCGCCGTTGGAGCCCTCCCCAGCGGGCGCTATGCGTTTGAATCGCTGACGGAAGGCGTCGCACCCTCTCGCGGCTGTGATCGGCGCGGCCCGACAGCCACGGTCAAATCGGTAGCGAAGCTTGACCATCATTTAATGGAAAATGGCAGCATTTTCAACATGAAATTCAACCCGGACACCTTCAAGGACGAGAATATCGGAAAATTCATAGATATCATGAAAACCTATCTTGCCCTCGGCGGGTTCCAGATGCAGTTTACTGTGGTCAACAAACAGACGCTGCTGGATGCCCGGGAGCATCCGGAGAAGTATCGCGACCTGGTGGTCAGGGTCGCAGGCTACAGCGCCTATTTCGTCGAGCAATCCCCGCGCGTGCAAGAACATATCATCGAAAGAACCGAACATTGTTGAGGCGGATTCGGTTGCCGTTCGGTCTCTTCCTTGACTTTTCGAACCGCTTTCGATAGCATCAATCTGTTATTTTTTCACTCAGATGAATATTTCAGGAGATGTTTCGTCAAAAACGCCAAAGAGCACATCGTGAGCATGACACTTTGGCAGGAATTTGGATGGAGGTGGATGATGATGTCGAGACTGAGGGACGTCGGAAAGACAGTAGTGATATGTGCCTCTGTTGCAGGAGTAATAGTGGTTTCATCCGGTTTTGCGGCGGCACAGTCGGTCCGTGAAGAGGAGCGGACATCATATGTCGATCAGTACGATCAGGATCGCTGGGATCAAGCTGACGCGAATGGAGACGGCTTTTTGGATTCTGCCGAGATTTCGAGCGCGAAGAGGGATTTCGAATTCTACCGAGATTCCGGACGTTTCACAAAGACTGACGCGGACGGCGACGGTCTCCTGTCTTATGACGAAGTTAAGATGCAGCGCCAGTGGGAGATGGAGACCCATCGAAACCTGGAACGCCAGGCTCTGGAAAGCTTGAAGGCGGACTATCCAAACACAAATTTTCAGGACGCGAACTGGCTGAAAAGCCATCCTGAAGTTGCTGGGGAACTGGCAAAGAACAGCGAGTGGCTGAATGAGAACCGCGGGGTCGCTGAACAGATGTACGGCGACCGCGAATGGCTGGCGAGTCATCCGGAGGTCGCGAAATCATTGTATTCGAATCGCGAGTGGCTGAGCCGGCATCCGGAAGCGGCGCAGCGCATGTATTCAGACCGAAAATGGCTGCAAGCCCATCCGGAGGTTGCAAAAGAAGCCTATGCAAATCGCTGGTATTTGAATGCGCATCCCGAGGTCGCGCAAGAGATGTATGGGAATCGGAAGTGGCTGGAGCAGCACCCCGATGTTTCCATGGAAGTTTACAAGAACAGGCGATATCTGGACGCGCATCCGGAATTCTCGAAGGAGATGTACCAGAATCGCGAGTGGCTGAACGCTCATCCGGAGGTTGCGCAGGAGGCATACCGGCAGCGCAAGCCGCTGGCTGAACATCCACATGCGACGAAGAAGGTGTATCAGGATGCGCAAGAGCATCCCAACGCGGCGGAAAAGGTGCATCGGGCCGGCGAGAAAAACCCGAAGGCCGTAAGAGAAGGATATAAAGACGCCGAGGAGCATAGGGGCGCGACCCGAAGACTTTACAAGGATGGAAAAGAGAATCCGGGAAAGACAAGGGATTTACGCAAAGGTGCGGTAGATCACGGCGAGACGACCAAGGCTCTTCATAGGAAAGCCGACGACAATCCGGCTGCCGCCAAGAAAGAATATAAGAAGTCGAAACAGAACCCTGATGACGGCGCCAGGAAGAAGGCGAAAGCGAAGAAGAGCAAGAAGGCGCGAAATAATTGATTCACTGCTGAAGTGCATACTGCGAGGAGAGAGGCCGAGAATTTCGGCCTCTTTTTTTGCGTTCTGAATACAGGCTCTCAGCGACGCAGAACCCCCGTAGTTCCGACAATTACGCCGGCGATTTGCCAGTCGCGTATCCCGTCTGCTAGTATAAGGCGCGCCTGCTTGGGGGAAAGGAGCGATGCCATATGTCTACTTTGTTCACGCCTGGGGCCATCGGTCCGCTGAGAGTAAAGAATCGGTTCGTTCGGTCGGCAACGGCTGAGTGTCTCGCATCGAATGAGGGCCGGGTGACCGCGCATTACCTGCGCGCCTATCGTAATCTCGCGAAGGGGGGAGTGGGCCTGATCATTCCCGGTAATTATTATGTGAATGTGCAGGGCCGCGCCATTCCACGCATTCCGGTCATTGACCGGGACGAGGTTATCGACGATCTAAAGAAGGTTGTTGACGCCGTGCACGAATACGACGTCAAAATTGTTGCCCAGCTCAACCACGGCGGCCGCCAATGCGATCCGAAAATTCTTGGGGAAACGCCTTTAGCGCCGTCGGCGGTACGCGACAATCTGAACATGATCAAGCCGCGCGCAATGATGAATCGGGAGATCGAGGATACTGTAGCCGATTTCGGCAAGGGGGCGCGGCGCATGAAGAAAGCCGGTTTTGACGGAGTCCAGATACATGCCGCCCATGGATACCTGGTGAATGAGTTTCTTTCGGGCCATACCAATCGCCGGACGGATCAGTGGGGCGGCTCGCTCGAGAATCGAATGCGATTTCTTGTGGAGATATTCAAAAGTATTCGCTTGCATGTCGGGCCTGACTACCCGATCCTGGTGAAAATCAATTGTGAGGATTACATCAAACGGGGAGTGACTCTGTCCGAATGTGTGTCGGTATGCAGGAAACTGGACGAGATGGGAATCGCTGCCATTGAAGTGAGCGGAGGCATTGCCGAGCGAGGTCTGTCAACGATCAAGGGCGAAATTCCGATGGACCTCGTCATGAGGAATCGCAACGCGATCGAGCGCCTGCTCGTTAAGTTGATGGAGAAGTCGCTGAGAAAATGGGCCCGCTTTGAAGAGGGTTATTTTACGCCGCAGGCGGCGGAAGTGAAGAAGCATGTCAAGGCGCCGGTGATTGCGGTGGGCGGCATTCGGCGGCGCGCGATGATGGAGCACGTTCTTGAGTCCGGTCAAGCCGATTTCATTTCGCTGTGCCGGCCGTTTATACGCCAGCCGAATCTGGTCAATCAAATGCAGGCGGGCGACGGCGACACTATTACATGCAGGAACTGCAATAGATGTTCGTTGGAGATCGTCGTCCACCACAGCCCGATGCGCTGTTATGCCGGCGAACAGGGAGCAAAGAAGAAACTGGAGGACGAGAGCGCCCAATTGCAGGCAGAATGAATGATTCAAAGACAGGATTTATTGAGAAAGCCGATCTTACAGACTATCTTAGACAGTACATTTGAAGGCTCTGCGCGTTTTCCCGATCAGCGGCAATTGACGGCGCGTCCTTTATTTTTCTGACCGCGTTTCTTCCGATTCAGCCGGCACCAGCTTCAGCACTCCTTCCAGATTATTCTGTAACTGTTCCCTGCTAAAGAGCATTGGATGCGCCTTGTTCCTGAGCCAGAGATTGACGAGCTGGTCCTGGTAATGCGGGCTCGCTGGGTTCGCGCACTGGCCGCCCGGGATTACGTTCTCTGCGCGTTCCACCCCAGGCCGCAACTCGACCGCCATTCGCAATGAGGGGCCTGAGCCGGATGCGAATGTCTTGTTGAAGAAGGGGAACCCGGCATTATTGATCGTATCGTTGCATCCCCGTCGGGGATGGGGGCCATTATTGTACGAGGCATTTATCTTGCCCATCCCATGAGTCAGCGTGGTCGTGTGGGTTTTTCCCCATGCCCAGTCCTTCATTTGGAAGCCGTACCTGAAAGAGAAATCATCGAGAACCTCCTGGAGGCTGCGCGCTATGATCTGGTTTTTGGTCTCGCGCCTCTCGGTCCTGGCATTATCGAACCAATCGAACTTGAGTTCATCCGGTGATGCGCTTCGCACCAGGAGTACCACGATGATATCGGGATTGGAGGCCCAGTACTCAAACGATTCGTCGGTGAGGTCATCATGAAGAGCATTAAAGGCAATTCGTTCAAGCCATTTATTGAAGATAGTGCAGGCGGCGCTGTCGGTGGTCGAGTAATTATCCCATTGTTCGATGAGCGCCGCGGCTTGAAGCGTTCTTGCCGGAAGCAATTTCTTCTCGGCCTCAATGGCCTCGAGCAGCAGCGGTTTCAGCCTTTCCGCAGCCAGAACGTAGTCATCGCCCTGGATAGCCTGAACTTCCTCGAACGTCAGCTTTTCCTTGGCCGAAAGGAGGTCCTTTATCCTGCGAACCCGGTATCCGATATCGAAAAAGTACCCGATATAGAACGGGTACGCTTCATCGACGGGACGAGCGTTGGCGGTCGCGATAAAATGTTCCTCCGGATTGAGGACGCTTGGCAGGCTATCATACGGAATATAGCTCTCCCACTCGCACTCGCCGGACGAGCCGTCAAGCGGAAGATACGGCGCGCCATTGCGAATGGGGACCTTCCCGGTCGGTTGATAAAAGATATTGCCGTCGATGTCGGCGTAAACGAAGTTCTGTGCGCCTACCTGGTAGAAATTGAGGGCATCGCGAAATTCGGCCACATTCGAAGCCCGGTTCAGCAGGTACATATATTTAAACTCGGTGGAGGGCTCGTGCCCGGTCCAGCGCATGGAGACGACGTGGTTCTCTTCTTCCGCAACAACGGGACCATGCAGCGTGAAGAGTATATCGCGCTCAACTTTCTTCATCGAGCCGCCGCTCCTGTACGCGATCTTTTCGGTCACTTTCCGGAAGGGTCTCGACTCGCCTTTATACAGATAATTTTTGTTGTTTTCGGGATCACGCTTCTCGATATACAGATCGCAAACGTCGTACCCGACATTGGTGACTCCCCAGGCAATGTGCTCGTTGTGCCCGATGATTATCCCGGGAACACCGGGAAACGTGGAGCCGATAACATTGATTCCGGGACCCATCAGGTGCGCTTCGTGCCAGATCGGCGGATTGAGCAATGCCAGGTGCGGATCATTCGCCAAAATCGGAGCGCCGGTGGCGGATTTTGTGCCGTCAATGACCCAGTTGTTGCTGCCGATCGAGCGTGCTGCCCCGTGGCCTCGGGAAAAGTCTTCCAGCGCCGCCAGAATTGGAAAGCCGTGGGCGCCGAAAGCTTGCGGGAGGATCTCGGCCGCCTGCCGCCATCTGATATGAGTCTCGGGGTCGGCCGGTCTTGACGAAACCAATTCGAGGGCTTTATCAGGGCCCAATTCGTCAACCAACTTGGCGAGCATCAGCTCTTCTTCGAGTGACCCTGAAAGATGCCAAAACATCATTCGGGGAATCGCAGTCGAATCGATCGGGTGCCAGGGCTCGGGTACGTATCCAAGATCCTTGAACTCGCGGGGGAGATGGTCTTGGTGGGTGTTGACGTAGTGATTGACGCCCGCGGCGAAGGCGATCGACAACTTTTTCATTTCGTCACTGAGCGTTTCGTACGTGGCGACGGAGGAGCGATACAGGCCGAGCCGTCTGATCTCATAGTCCTGCTCGACATAGGATTCGCCAAGAATTTCGGCCAGACGCCCTGCAACGAGCCTCCGGTTATATTCCATCTGCCAGAGGCGGTCACGCGCAGTGACGTAGCCTTGGGCGAAAAGAAGGTCGGCGTCATTTGAGGCGGTGATGTGGGGCACGCCGAACACGTCATAATGAATGAGCACCTCGCCCGAAAGCAGGAATTCGCTCTCCTGCTCCTGGTCTGCGGCCGCAGGAGCAGCGGACAACAACAACAGAGGAAGGCATATCAATAAATAGAGAAGGTTCTGAACTCTGGGAAAGAACATGTCTCTCTCCTTCTGCGATAGGACGCCTCACCAAAGCACCCAACAGGGGAATCCGATTTGCGAAAAACCGTTATTCAGAATAGTTTGTGCCGTCTGCCTCGCGGCGCGGCAAGCGAGATTATACCACAGCCAAAAACATTTTCCAAATAGCGGGCGCGCGTTTTTTCTATGGGACGCTGCCATATTTTAAAATCTCGCTTCATGTGCTAGAATATGACTGTTATATTTGGGAGGATGTATGCTGGATAGAGATTCTCATCTTTTCCGCGAAGTTTTTGAGGAAACGGAAATATTGAAGAAGCCGACAGCGGGCTACGTGAGCGGATACCACATGCTTCCGTATATTCTGCTGGGGCGGTCGCTTCAGAAGTCGACCAATGTGGTTGAAATCCGGGGCAGGATAACCGTTTCTCCGAAATTCGTGATATCGCCGGAAGTTCTGGGGCCGACATACGGGGATCTATTCGGCTGTGACGGCATTGACGAAAATATCGTCGGCCGTATCTTTGCTTTTCCCTATGTAAAAAAGAATCAAGTCAACATCGAATCCGAAGAATTGACGATAACTAACCTTGAGACGTGCCTGGAATCGGCGCTTGCCGCGGTTTATGACGAATTGGAACGAAAAGAGATAATAAATACCGGCGTCATCTTTACGCCTAACGTCCGGTTTTATCCCGTCTCACTTGAGAAATTCATCCTTAAGATCCTGGATAGGGAGTTTTGATCTCCCGGAGCGGCTGATGAGCGACAGCGAGAGGGCGAAGCGCTCGAAGGCGGTCGAGGTTGGCAAACATATCGGTACGCTCCATCTACGGGAAGATGCCGGCAGCCCGTATGAACTGAGAATCGATTCGGAAGGCAGATGGTTCCATGGCGGAGTCGAGATTGTCCGCCAGGATATCCTGCAGCTCTTCTCAAGGAATCTGAGGCGATCGAAGGGCGGCGCGTACTATGTCCGGCTCGGGAGAGATGAAGCGCCGGTAGTCGTCGATGACGTCCCCTTTGTGGTGGTTCGCCTGGAAGAGGATGCTTCCGGGAAGCTGGGTCTTCTTTTGTCCGACGGCGTTAAAGAAAGGCTTAAGATCAAGACCCTCACCTTTTCCCGGGATAACATCCCCTTTTGCAGTGTGCGCGGGAACCTGGAGGCCAAGTTTTCGCGGCAGGCATATTACCAGCTTGCGGCCCATATCGAATATGACGAACAGAGCGAAACCTACTATGTACGCTCAGGCGGCGAGCGCAGAAAACTGGAAATTCCAATAAGAAAATGAGAGCGTTCCATCGGGCTGGACTTTTCGAGTGTCTATTTCTGATCGCATTCCTGGTCCTGCTGAATTCGTGCGCACAGAGGAGGTCGGTAAAGACTCCTCTTTTCGAGGACCGGCGCACGGGAATAACACTTCGCGAATGGGTCGATCGAGAGAATGTTCCGGTGGCCATGGGTTACGATCACCCGACCGATGTAAGAACTGATGACTTGAAGTACCTGCTGGGTTCGATTCGCTATCAGGAAAAGGGGCTGTTCGGGTGGTCTGAGACAAGAAATGTTTTTACCGCCGACGAGCTGTATCGAATGACGCCGCATCTTGTTGAAGCTTTTACTCAGGCTGATGGCGGGAAAGAAGTCTTGTTTTATCTGCGCTCCGGGAAGCCCGGGTCGTTATTCTATTTCGAAAGGTTCACCGATGGGACCATGTTCCTCGCCGGCGGAAAGGTTAATGTAGTTTTTGGCAACGTTAATGTGCGCGCTGAGTCGGAATCATCCAATCTCTTTGAAGGGGATCCGCGCAGATATTACGGCGGCGGCCTCTGGAAGTTGATAGCAACCGGTTGGCAGAACCTTGCCGAGGATGAGGGAGGGGTCCATTACAATTGGATCCAGTTGGACATAGCACCCGCTTTGGCTGAAAAACAGCGAGTCGAGAAAATTCTGACCGAGCGAAAGCGTCGCAGGATGGCGCCTCTCCCGAAGAAAGAACGGCAGCTCCGGGAACCGGAGAGCTGGGAGGATTGGGGCGAGGATGAGCAGATATCCGAAGAGCCGTATCCGGATGTGTATTTCCCTGACGAGTTACCTGCCCGTTAGATAAAACAAGGTATTATCCTCCTGTGGTGCTATTGCAGGGTTTGCGCCAGTTTTCGCAGTTCCTTTTTTTGTATCTTTCCAATGGGGTTCTTCGGCATCGAATCGAGAAACTCAATTCGTCTGGGGCATTTGTACTTCGCCAGGTTTGCCTGGCAATGAACGATAAGGTCGGCAGCGGTGGCCTCGGCTCCGGGCGCCTTCACTACGTAGGCAAGTACCTCCTCTCCCATATACGCGTCGCTCTTGCCGACAACGGCCGCCTCCGCCACGGCAGGATGTTTGTATAACACTTCCTCGACGTCCTTCGGATAGATATTGAAGCCGCCGCGTATGATCAGATCCTTTTTTCGCTCGACAATATAAAGATAACCATCCTCGTCGAACATGCCCATGTCGCCGGTGTGCAACCAGCCGCCGCGCAGAGCCTCCTCCGTTTGCTCCGGCATTTTGTAGTAGCCTTTCATAATATTGCCGCCGCGACACAGGATCTCGCCGACAGTGTGCGCAGGGACTTCTTTATCATTTTCGTCGACAATTTTAACGTCGACGCCCACCATAGGTTTACCGACCGAGCCGGGCTTGCGGGGGAACGTATCGCGCTCCGAAGCGACTCCGGGCGACGCTTCCGAGAGACCGTAAGCGACATACATCTCGCCGCCGAACTTCTCTTCGAACTGTTTGAGAGTCGCCTGTGACATTGGCGCGGCGCCGACAAGCCAATTTTTCATTGAGGATAGCTCGTACTTATCCGCATCCGGATAATGAAGCATGTAAATGTACATCGTGGGAACGCCGGCCATATTTGCTATTTTGTATTTGTCGATGCACCGGAAAACCTCTTCAAGATTAAACCATCGCAGAAGCACGGTTTTCCCGGTCCGATCGCTGACATAGCCGCTTACCAGAAGTCCCAGCCCGTATGAATGAGAGAGGGGAAGGACTGCCAGGGAGACATCTCCGCGGTCGCTGTCGCCGGCCGTGTTCTTTATGTTGAGGGCATTCGCGTAAAGGTTCTTATGCGTGAGCATGACTCCCTTCGGAGTGCCGGTCGTTCCCGAAGTATAAAGCAAGACGGCAAGATCTTCATCATCGGCGGGATGAATACTGTCATCTCCTCCTTCCAAAAGGAGATCGTTGAAAGAAACGGAGTCCGGATGCTTTTCAGTGCCGGTCAAGATCACATGGCGCAGCGGGGATACGTTGAGCCGAGCATTTTGGAACTTATAGAGGAATTCCGGAGAGGTGATAACGGCGACCGCTTGACAATCCCGGGCAATATATTCGATCTCTTGTGATTCCAGCAGGAATAGCACGGGAACGATGATGCCGCCGGCGCGCCAGATTGCAGGATAGGATACGAGCACCTCCGGGCAGTTTGGCATGAGCACCATCACCATGTCGCCGGGCTTGATGCCCAGGCGTCTCAGCCCGGCCGAAAGCCGTCTTGATTGTTCGTGCAACTGAACATTCGTATATTCGCGATCGTCAAAAATCAGGTTTACGTATTCGCCGAATTCCTGAATCTTGTTCTCGGCTAATTCCGCTAAATTCATTGGCGCCTCCCCCTAAAACCGCGATGAGATGAACGCGCCATTCTATCATTTGCCCGCCGAAATACGCAACCGCTTTCGCACAATAATGACTTGCAATCGCAAGAAGCTGCTGATAAAATGCTTCACATTAACAGGACTGAACGACCCTGTCCGGCGCCATTGGTTTTCGGGCCGCCAGAGCGGGGATGGAGAATAAGCCGTTGGGAAATGTTGTTGTAACGGTTGAAAGAGTAGCCGGTGCGCCCGCCGCGGCCGTGGCCAATTCCTTTGGGCGATTCCCCCGAATCGAAGGATTGTTGCGGTCATGCGAAAAAGTCTTCATTAAAGTAAATGCGGTATACTTCCATCCGCATCTTCACACATCACTGGATCTCATTGAGGCGGCCGTCGAATATATAAAGAGGGTCGATTCAAAGAAGCGCATTTACTTGATGGAGAACTGCTCGCAGGGAAACTTCAGCCGGCTCTGTTTCTCCACAATCGGGCTGGACGCTCTAGCCAAGAAGCTTCGCGTTTATTGCCTGTATCTGGATGAGGAAAAATCGGTCAAGGTGATGATGCGGGATGGCAAGAACGAATCGGAAGCCCGATTCCCCCAGATTCTTTATGAGAACCTGATCGTTGGCCGCGACAAGAATCTTTACCTCAACATGCCCGTGTTGAAGGCTCACTGCCAGACCCAGATGACAGCAGGGATAAAGAACCAGATGGGCCTGCTGTATGATAAGGATAAGGCCCGACACCATAACCATCGGCTGCATCAGAAGCTTGTCGACCTGCTCGCGTTTATCAGACCTGATTTCACTCTTGTTGATGCCCTCAAAGTGGTCGCCAGAGGGCCTATTCCGGCAGTAAAGTATCTGCCCGACCTTCTCAACGAGAAAGATGTAATTGTGGCGGGGGAAGATGTCGTCGCGGTCGATGCCGTCTGCGCAAAAATTCTGGGGTATGATCCCGTCGAGGTTAAACACCTATCGCTGGCCGCCGCGCAAGGGTTTGGCGAGGGAAATTTGCAGAACATCCGGATCGAGGGACAATTGCCCACCTGCAAAGAAAGGATTCCCTGGGAATATAACCCGCATCTGCCGGACAGCATGAAGATTGTGGTCGGCAAAGGCGGCGCCTGTTACGAAGGATGCCTGGGCCATCTCGAGCAGGTGGCCGAATTGCTTGTGAATGAGCGGCAGACTCCACACGATTTTGACGGCCTGCCCCTGACGATTGTCACCGGCCGAAACCTTGAAGACGACCAGTTCAATGGACTGCGCGAGCCGATCATAGTGTTGGGAAAATGCGCCTGCAAGGAAGCGCTCGAGCGGGTCAGAAAACAGTACATCCATGTGGAGCCGCTCAATACATGCGGCCGCTGTGACAATATCATTGCGCTTCTTGCAGAAAATTTGAACGTGAGCGTGCTGGATCTGTCGCCTCTGAGCCGACTCGAGATTTACCGGCAGTTTCTGACGGGCCGCCTCCACGGTCTCCGCTACAAAATCCCGCGTTAAACCCTGTCTTGGCGAGCCGTTGCCGCGGCGGATCTGCGTCGAACGTTGCTCCAGAATCTGCTTAAACTATGCCTTTTCGAGAGTTCTTCCGACGAAAACATGAGGAATTGTGACCAGTCTCTGAGACTTGTTCACTTTTCTCTTGACCTGCCGCGCCTTCTGGAATATAGTATCTAGCGCATAAACTCGGATGTCTTGCTGAAACAGGGAAGGAGCGTCCCCGTCGTCTGCAGGAGCCGTGCCTCTGCCCCAAGCGAGGTCGGAAAAATACAAGCACTGGCTCTACTGGTGGCGGCCTTCATTCAGCTCGGGTCGGGCAACAATTTACGAGAAACGGAGGAGAGCAAAAATGATCGGTATCACTGCATACGGAGGATACATCCCTCGTTTGAGACTGCAGCGGATGGCAGTCTTTCAGGCCATGGGATGGTTCGCCCCCGCCATCATGATGGTGGCCCAGGGCGAGCGTTCGATGTGCAATTGGGATGAAGACTCATTGACTATGTCGGTCGCCGCCGCCCGTGATTGCCTGGTGGGGATGGATAAGAGCAAAGTTGATGCGCTGTACATGGCCTCCACCACGGCCCCCTTTGCTGATCGGCAGAATTCGGGAATTGTAGCAACGGCCTTGAATCTCAAGGACAATGTTCTGACCGCCGACTTCACCGCTTCCCAAAAGACAGCGACGACGGCGATGGTGACTGCCCTTGAGGCATTAAAAGGCGGCGAAAAGAAATCGGTTCTCCTAACGGCTGCCGATATGCGCATAACCAAGTCGGCCTATTTTCATGAGATGTGGTACGGTGATGGTGCGGCCTCTCTTCTGCTGGGGACGGAGAATGTCATTGCCGAATGCCTCGGGAGCTATTCGGTATCTTACGATTTTGTTGATCATTATCGCGGGTCGATGAATAAATACGATTACAACTGGGAAGAGCGGTGGGTTCGTGATGAGGGCTATTCAAAGATCATTCCCGAAGTAGTCACCGGGCTGCTTAAGAAGTGCAACATGTCTCCGGCGGATATCTCGAAGCTGGTATTCCCGTGCTTCTTTAAACGGGAGCACCAGGGTATCGCCAAGGGCATGGGGTTCAAGCGCGAGCAGTTGGTGGATAATATGCACGAAGTATGCGGCGAGACCGGAGCGGCCCACGCGCTCGTGATGTTCATCTCCGCGCTCGAGGAGGCCCAGCCGGGCGACAAGATTCTCGTGGCGAGCTTCGGGCAGGGGTCGGATGCGCTGCTGTTCCAGGTGACGGATAAAATCAAGTCTCTGCCACCGCGCCAGGGCATAAAGGGTTCTCTCGCGAACCGGAAAGAAGTGGATGTTTACCAGAAGTTCCTCCGGTTCCGCGACCTGATGCAGACGGAAATGGGGATTCGGGCGGAAGCGCCCACTCAGACGGCTCTCACCGTTCTCTACAGAAAACGCAAGTTCCTCCTTGGTTTTGTCGGCGGCGAATGCCGCAAATGCGGCACGCGCCAGATCCCGAGCAACGATATCTGCGTCAATCCCGACTGCGGTTCGGTCAAATCTCAAGAGTCGGTCGAATTTGCGGACACGCCGGCTCACATCAAGACGTTCACCGGCGACATGTTATCTGTTTCCGTCGAGCCGCCGAATTGCTACGGAATGGTCCAGTTCGAAGGAGGCGGAAGAATTCTTGCCGACTTCAGCGATTGCGAACTTGGCGACCTGAAGGTCGGAAAAACGGTCAAAATGGCTTTCCGCAAACGGTATCACGACAAGGAACGCGGCTTCCACGGCTACTTCTGGAAGGCTCTTCCGCAAGCGGAAGCATAAGGAGGAAACTGCAATGGCAACCGGAATAAAAGATAAGGTCGCAATAATCGGCATGGGCTGCACGAGGTTCGGCGAACGGTGGGACGTAGGCGCGGAAGAGCTGATGGTCGAAGCGTTCACCGAGTGCGTGGAGGACGCGGGAATCGAGAAGAAGGACATCCAGGCCGCGTGGCTTGGCACGTGTATGGACGAAGTGAATGTCGGCAAAAGCGCCCTGCCGCTTTCGATGGCGCTGCGGCTGGATAAGATCCCATGCACCCGCGTTGAAAACTTCTGTGCGAGCGGGACGGAATCACTGAGGGGAGCCGTTTATGCGGTTGCATCCGGCGCGTATGACATCTGTCTGGCCATGGGAGTCGAAAAGCTGAAGGATACCGGCTACGGCGGGTTGCCCGGCGGCGGCTCGAGTTCAGGAAGTTTGACGTGGCTCTGGTTTCCTCAGATTACCGCACCCGGCTCATTCGCGCAGCTTGCGAGCGCGTACGCCGCGAAATACAAGATTCCGGACGATGAGCTGAAGCTTGCTCTCGCGCACGTGTCTGCAAAGAGTCATGCGAATGGCGCTCTTAACCCCAAAGCGCATCTGCGAAAACCGGTGACGGTCGAGCAGATCCTGGGAGCGCCCATTATCGCGCATCCGCTCGGCCTGTTCGATTGCTGCGGTGTAAGCGATGGCTCGGCCTGCGCCATCGTGACGACTCCAAAGATCGCGAAGGATCTCGGCAAGAAGGATTTTATCACCGTGAAGGCGCTTCAACTCGCTTTGAGCAGCGGCGAGGAACTCGGTTTCAACGAATGGGACGGCGACCACTTCGTTACAACCGAAAAGGCAAGCCGGAAGGCGTATGAGGAAGCCGGAATCAAGGATCCGCGCAAGGAAATCTCGATGATGGAAGTGCATGATTGCTTCTCCATCACCGAGTTTGTCACGATGGAAGACCTCCATATTTCGCCCAAGGGAGGCGCGCTGAAGGACGTGATGGATGGCTTCTATAATCTCGACGGCGGTGGAGTTCCCTGCCAGGTTGACGGCGGGCTGAAGTGCTTCGGTCATCCGATCGGGGCATCAGGCTTGCGAATGGTGTATGAAATGTATCTGCAGCTTCATGGCAGAGCCGATAAGCGCCAGCTCAAGGACCCGAAGATCGGGCTGACACACAATCTGGGCGGCTTCCCGTTCATGAACGTGTGCAGCATAGCAATTGTCGGCAAATACGGCGTGTAATTTTTCGGTTGAGGGCGGCGGCTGCAGCAAGAGTCGCCGCTTTCACTTCTTCTCTGCAAAATTGATCCTTATTCTGGAACAGGAGTGATATTCCAGAGTTTTCAGCCACAGGGGAATATGCGAGAGTATACCCACATTCCACTGGACGAAGAGGTTCGCTCTATCGGAGGGCATTACGTCCTCGAGAAGGAAGTGCGTCTTCCATTCAATGGACGTGAGGTTCTTTATGTGGTCGGCATGGGAGTGGTGGATACCTCATGCTGCGGAATCACCGGCTGTCGCTATGCAATTGTCCCCGGCTATATTCTCGGCTGGAAGACCCGCCGCAATAGGGATAATCTTGAAGTCTCCGAAGTCGAATCCATCCGTAGCGAAGAAACAAAGCGCATATTGACTGAACAGATCAAAAAAAACGACGTCGTCCAGCACGTCGAATTTCATTAGAGGATCTCCTTCAGCGCTGCCCCACCTTTATTGGCCGATTTGCGCATTGCAGTTGCTTTCAGCATCGACTTAAACCTCCATCGCCCGGTCCGCGCAGCATCCAAATCACCCGATTTATGATATTATGGATTCCCCACGCCATCCGGTATTGAGAGGCCATGAGTCTTTGAAGCCCCACTAATTGTTTTGGAGGTAACCGTATGACTCAATACAAGTCGATCCGCTATGAAGTCTCTGACCTTGTCGGATTATTGACTCTCAACCGGCCAGACCGGGTCAATGCCATCGACGAAACCATGATCATAGAGCTTGAAGAATTCTGGAACGCGCGGCGGCATGACGACGCAACACGCGTGATCATCATGTGTGGCGCGGGAGACAGGGGATTCTGCTCCGGGCTTGACTTGAAAGAGACGGCCGGACAGCTGTTGAGCGCCGACCTCAAAATCATATATCGACTGCAGGCGCGCATCTCGCGATTGCTGCTAAAGATGCGGCAGGCGCCTCAACCGATAATCGGCGCGATCCACGGCGCCGCCGTGGGCGGAGGATTGAGTTTCGCACTCGGATGCTGCGTGCGGATCGTTTCCCGCGACGTCCGGTTCGGGGCTGCCTACATTAACATTGGGCTGGGCGGCGCGGATTGCGGCTCCAGCTATTTTCTGCCCCGAATGATCGGGGCAGGGCGGGCATATGAGTTCATGCTGCCGGCGATTTCATGGACGCTGAGACCGCACTCAAACTGGGGATGGTCAGCCGAATTGTCCGGCGCGAGACACTCCTTGATGAAGCCCGCGACCTGGCAGATAAAATGTGTCGCAAGAATCCGCTGGGTCTGCGGCTGACGAAGGAGGCAATCAACTGCAACCTGGATGCGGCGGGCCTCGAGCAGGCCTTGCACATCGAGGATCGAAACCAGGCGCTGTGCCTGGCGACGATTCGCTATGAGGGACAGCCCCCAGACACCCGCTGAGAAGTTTTCGTATGCCGGGCGCGCACCTCAAGCTCGGGGATGTTGGCTCAGAACAGTGTTGGCAGGCGGGGAGGGCGTTGCGCCGTTGTTGACATTTGACCGGCGATTGCATATATTTGGCCCCGCGGGAAGAATGCAGTTCTTGTGGTGAGTGCTCCTTATCTCAAGGACATTTGAAAGGAGTGATTGCATATGGTTGGAATAGTCGCATGCGGCACTTACATTCCAACGTGGCGGCTGGCGCGGGAGATTATCTCCCGGGAATGGGGATTCCCGGGTGCGCCGGGTGAGAAAGCGGTTGCAAATTTCGATGAAGATAGCCTCACCATGGCAGTTGCCGCGTCACTTGATTGCCTGAATGGAGTAGATCGCGAATCAATTGACGGTGCATTTTTCGCATCAACGACCGCTCCTTTCCTCGAGAGAGGGGCTTCGGTGACGATGGCGGCCGCCGCAGACCTTCGCACCGATATACGAACGAGCGATTTCTCGGATTCGTTGCGGGCCGGAACGCAGGCGCTGCGCGCCGCTGCGGATGCCGTACAGTCGGGAAGCGCAGGCCGTGTTCTTGTTGCTGCCGCCGACACGCGAATGCCGCCTCCGCGCTCGCAGTTTGAGATGCTCTTCGGAGACGCCGCAGCCGCCGTGGTGGTGGGATCTGAGAACGTGGTCGCCGAAATCCAGGGCTATTATACGATGTATCACGAGATCAGCGATGTCTGGAGAACAGACAAAGATGAGTATGTGAAATCCTGGGAGGATCGATTTGTTATCGAGCAAGGATTTGTGAGCGCCTTTCGCCAGGCTGTTTCCGAATGCATGAAAAAGTACAAATGCGCGCCTGCGGATTTTGCCAAAATCGTTTCATACGCGCCCGACTACCGGTGGCATTTGCAGATCGCGAAGCTGCTGAAAATTGAGCCGTCGAGACTGCAGGACGGCCTGTTCGGGGCTGTCGGGCTGACCGGTTGTGCGCATCCGCTGTTGATGCTGGCAGGCGCGCTCGAGGAGGCGGAGCCGGGAGAAAGGATTCTGCTGATCAGTTACGGAAACGGGATTGATATTTTCCTTCTTCGGGTTACCGATCGAATCGATACGATGAAGAAGAGGGGAGGATTCAGGCGAGCCCTGCAGTCGAAGAAGAATGTGCCTGATTATGCCTCATACGCGCAATGGAGGGGAATCCTTTCGGCCGAGGCCGCATCACGTCGTCCCGCGGCATCGCCGCCGTCGTCCTCCGCACTATGGAGGGAGCGTGATCGAATTCTGAGACTGCATGGGGTGAAATGCAGGAGTTGTGGTACGGTGCAGTACCCGCCTCAGCGGGTGTGCACGAGATGCCGCACGAAGGATGATTTCGACAAGGTGCGCTTCTCTGATAAGAAAGGGAAATTATTCACGTACTCGCTGGATTATATCGCGGGCACGATGGATATCCCGCTCGCTGTTTGTATCGTCAACTTCGAGGGCGGCGGTCGGATGCTGTGCACGATGACCGATCGCGAAATCGAAGAGATCGCAGTGGATATGCCGCTTGAAATGTCGTTTCGCAGGGTCGCTACCGTCGGGGGCGTTCCCAACTATTTCTGGAAATGCATTCCTGCCCGGATCAAGGAATGAGGTGAGAAAATGAGTGCATCAATAAAAGACAAGGTCGCAATAATTGGAATGGGCTGCTCCAAGTTCGGCGAACGCTGGGAGAGCGACGCCAGTGACCTCATGGTCGAGGCGGCATATGAGGCCTATGAAGATGCGGGAATAGATCCGAAGGACATCGAAGCGGCATGGCTGGGGACGGTGCAATCCGGCATGACCGGCCAGCCGGCCGCGGCAGCCTTGAAACTGGATTATGTGCCGATCACCCGCGTTGAAAATGCGTGCTGCACGGCGACTGATGCGTTCCGGAACGCCTGCTATGCGGTTGCTGCCGGCATACACGACATCGTGCTTGCGATCGGTGTGGAAAAGCTGAAGGATACCGGCTGGACGGGACTCGGAGGTTTCGGCGCTCCCGGCAGCAGCATGGTCGATGTCAATACACCGCCCCCGGTACAGTTCGCACTTGCGGCGACGCGCTACGCGCACCATTACAACGTGCCAATGGACGAGCTCAAGAAGACGCTCGCGCGGATCGCGGTAAAGAACCACAAGAACGGAGCTTTAAACCCGAAGGCGCATTTCCAAAAAGAGATCTCACTCGAACAGGCATTGAAGGCGCCCATGGTGGCCTGGCCGCTTGGCTTGTTCGATTGCTGCGGAGTGAGTGACGGCTCGGCGGCCGCTATTCTCACCACCCCGGAGCTGGCGAGAAAGTTCAGGGACGATTACGTGCTTGTCAAAGGCATCGGGATGGCTGTCGGCGGCCAGCAAGGGATGCTTCAGGACGATTATGATTTCGTTCATTTCGAGGAAAATGTGCGGGCGTCGCAAATGGCATATCGCGAGGCCGACGTCAAGGTGCCGCTCGAAGAGATCGACATGGCGATGGTGCACGACTGCTTCACCATCACGGAGTTGGTCATCACGGAGGACCTTGGCTTTGCTCCGAGGGGGAAGGGCCCTGAATATCATGAGGCTGGAACCTTTGATAAGGACGGCGAGCTGGCCATTAACATTGATGGTGGCCTGAAATGTTTCGGGCATCCGATCGGAGCGAGCGGGATCCGAATGATTTATGAGGTATATAAACAGCTCCAGGGGAAGGCGGGAGCGCGCCAGCGCAAGAACCCCAGGCTGGGGTTGACGCACAACCTTGGCGGCAGGCCGGGTTCTTTCACCTGCACCGTGGCCATTTTCGGAAAGGAAGATTAGAAGAGTAACAGGAAAAAAACCGCCGGCCGCTATGCGACCGGCGGTTTTTTCCTTTAGTAGTGGAAGGGGTCCTACCGATACACCAGAACCGGAACCGAGTCATTCCAGGTTCCATCGTATCGCCCATCCGCATTATTATCCAGGGAGAAATAGAGTCTGTAAGTTCCTCCTCCAAAGGGAGGGATGCCCGAGTAGATTATTTCCGACGTCATGTCAATGGGTGCGGCCTGAGCACTGGGCAACAAGCCTTTCTTCCACAATTTCTTGCCAAGATCGAGGTAATACCATCCTTTCGGAGTGTCTGCCAGAATCCACCAGTCGACGCTCCTATCAATCGCCCCGGCGTCAAGATCCAGCGTGACGGTCACGACAGTCGCTTGTGTCGTAACGAGGAATCGATCTCGTGCATTGGCCTTGATATCCGGCGCCGGAACCACATGCGGCATTGCGGTGCCGATCTGAAGAGGGCTCGGCTCGTTGATCTGGATTTCGATTGACGGCGGCAAGGTATCATAGTGATCGACTCTTGATTCTTCGACTGCCCAACCGGGCGCATCGGCACTGTGACGCCAGAGCACGTTCGGATTGGGCGTGAACTGATAGATGTCATACGCTTCGAGACCCATATCTGGAATGCCGTCCTGATTGGTATCCTGCACTTGCGCATCCGGAACGGGTAGCACGACGGTGATCGGCCCATCGAAAACTGTGGCCGGTTCGAGGTTGAGAGGGATGCCTATCGGTGTCGCCAGGTCCAGCGCGGGAATTTCATGGACAGGTCCCACGCGGGGGGTTACCGGCTCGTAATCATGAAAGATGACCCTGGCGCCTTCGAGCATTTCATCATCAATGGAGTCTGGCTCGGGAAGCACGGAGATTTCCGAGGTCCCGTCGCCGAGTGCAACTCCCGATTGAACGGGAGAGTTCAGGAGAGCCAACTGGTGCTCCATCTGTGTCTCGGTCTGGAAAACTTCCGTAAACACCAATTGATTTCCCGCCATATCGGCGAGGCTGAGCTTCACGGTGACGACCTGGTCAAATCCAAACGCGGTCGGATTCTGGAACGCAATATCGAGTTCATGCAAATCACCCTCTATCATTTCCCTCACCTTTGCAGGAACTTCTGTCTGATTCACCAGCAAGGAGATGGTTCCTTCGTCGATGCCGACGTTGTCGCCGAGTTGCGTATCATATACGCGGATTACTATCCCTGTGTCGACGGGAACTCGCGGCGTTGGGCCGGTATCCTGAGCCGTTCCCTGTTTGTCATAGGGGCGGCTCTCCAGGAGATTGACCGACGGGGGAGTGCCGTCGACAGTTACTTGCACCTGATTGCTGAGCACGCTGGAACTTCCAGCGGTTTGCTCTGCCCACAGTTGTGCAGTTCCCTCTGATTTACCCGTCACCAGACCGGAGTTCGACACGGTTACAGGTGAAGAATCCGTATGATAATCCACCAGCGACGAGAGATCATATTGAATCGGGTCGCCCTGCAAAGGAATAAACGTGCCCGAGACGGTGAGCTGCGCCGTTCCCTCGATTCCCAAGGGGGCTTCGAGCGGAGCGATCTCGATCGATGCCGCCGCGGGCTTGCTGTCGGGATCGTTCGGGTCGGTGCCCATCTGCTGCTCGAGAGTGTTCGAATAGCCGTCGCCGTCGTAATCATCGGAAGAGCCGCCGATTATATATTGACTTGTTTTAACGGCGCTTTCGTTACGTGCGCGATCAATGGCAAAATATTTCAGGGACGTTGTCTTGGACAACAAGATGGGGCTCGTGTAAACGCTGGACTGCTGAGTCGGCGTGCTTCCGTCGGCCGTATAGAAAATAGCGGAGGGCTCGCTGGCGCTAAGAGTTACCGTGACGCTGGAGGAGTACGTGCCGCCCGCAGGAGTTGCGGAAACCGAAGGGCTTAGTGTATCAATGACCGCTCCATCCGATGAAGGCGAGAGAATGCTGAGGTTTCCGCACGTATCCATAGTTTTCAATTTGTAGTAGTACGTGTTCCCCGTCGTTACAGTAGTATCAGACCATGCAGTGGTGAGAATGAGACTCGGGGAGATTTTCACGTAGGCGCCATCCGGCGCGGTTGCCCGATGTACCTCATACCCCTGCGTATCGGGTTCTGGACTGGGACTCCATGATAATTGAACGAGGGGCTGGTTGATGTAAGTGGCGGCTTGTGATGCTGCAGAGAATACGAGCAGGGACGCGAATGCTACTCCGACAATACAACTGTAGCCTTTGAAACTATGCATAACCTTCTCCCTATATCCGTTTTTGCCCAAAAACAACTTACCAATACGGAGCCTTGTCTCTTCATCTGCGCCCAGCACGAGACACGGCGCCGAAAATTAGAAGTTGCGCACAGATATGTGTTCCAAATAGCCCTCCTTAGAAAAAATTGAAACAGGGCAGGATGATCGTCCTTCTGATAATCTAATCGGCGCCGGCCGCCTATACATGCATCTTGATGGTATGCCGCACCAGGTCGTCGATTGTCGCACGAAGTGCCTCGATCATCGACAGCGACTGAATCGGCCGCGCCCTTGCCTGCCGCGCTTCAGCCGTAACATCTCCTTTAAGAGGTAAATTGGGGGGACATCAGGGATATATGAGGTATGGGTGTCGGAAGTGGCGAAATTATATCAGATGAACCGACGCTTGTCAATTCAAAATAAATTTTTCCTTTGTCGGTAAAGCAGGATAGCGCGGGGGGAGTGCCGTCGATAACGCTCTACCGGTCTGAGCGGGGATTATCTGCAAAGATAATATCGGGAGTTTTCGGCTCAATCTTCTCGATGGTTCTGCGCCTGACGGCGCTCCAGAAGAGGTTCCCCATCAGCAATACGGTGTTGAGCGCGATCTTCACGTCGAGCGAAAAACAGACATTGTCGATGTACTCGCGGTCATTTCGCAGCTTTTCGACGACGTCGTCGACCGACTGGTCCTGTTCCTTGCGCACTTGCGAAAGGCCGGTAATTCCAGGAGGAACTACGAGTCGATCACGGTAACCGTCTACGACCGTACTAAGCTGAGTTATGAAGTCCGGTCTTTCCGGTCTCGGACCGATGAGACTCATGTCGCCACGCAGCACATTACATAGTTGGGGCAGTTCGTCCAGATGAGTCTTGCGAATGTAGTACCCTATCTTCGTGACCCTCGGGTCATTGTCACCGGAGGACCACGCGGCGCCAATGCAGCATTCGGCGTCGGCCGTCATCGAGCGCAGCTTGCAGATGATGAAAGGGCGCCCGCCAAAATCGCGCCCGCGACGGTCGACGTGCCTGCGTTCCGAACGAAGGGGAGGCGGATTGCCGGAGGCGGAGCAGCACCGTCGTTCTCTCCTCCTGCTGTTCATCCCGATGCGTTCCTGAAAATAGAGGGCCGGTCCCGGCGACTCCAATTTGATGAGCAGTCCTGTAAGTAGAAGCAAGGGGAAAGAGAACAGGAGCATGAGCAGAGCGAGGGGGCGCTCCCAGAAGGCTTTGACTTTGATATATCGTTCTCCTTTGAGCCGGAGGAGCCAGATCACGTAAACGATAAGAAGCGCCGTTGCCGCCAGGAGGAGCCCGAGAGAGTTTTCCCATTGCCCGCTCACGACGGCGCTTGCACCGAGGAGATAGAATCCAGGGATCGCCCAGAAGGCGAGAAATCTCATTCCGTTTGCGATTATTTTCAGGGATTGCATGTTCAGTTATTCCTCATCTTGATTAAAAATTTACAGCGAATTCGTGACTAAACTGCAAAGCGACCCCATAGAGTCGGGCAAGCGGGAGTTCCTTGTGTACTCGATCGATCCTCAGGATATATCCCGTGCCCTCCAGTTTCGGTGGGGCGCCTCCAGGAGGCCCGTCGGAAACGATGTGGACTGATAGAAAAAGTTGGTCGCCCTTCCTGACCTTCATTCTTGTGTAGATATATGCACCCTTGGCGGAGATATCTCGAGTGAAACCCACATGCGGTTGCGAGAGCCTCTTACACTTCATGATCTTCCGCATCACCGCAAACAGATGCACTTTTATTCGATCGTTTCCTCGCCTGTCTTTGTTCCTCACGTTTTGGCCCGGTCCCGCGACAGTGTCGAAATTGCGTGCTCTTTCAACCTTCACCATGATGGCCGGAATTGCAATTTCCGAGCCGTCACCGTGAGGCGTGAGCGGCGGTATCATTAACTCGTTGCGGCGAGCCACAATGTGCAAGACAAATATTTTTCTCCATGCTTATTACCCTTACGGACAAGTTCGTAAAAATAAACAAATCGAGCGGTTATGTTGACCTGTCACAACAAGAAAAAATATCTTTTTCCTAGGTTCTCTGCTCTTGCTCAGAAGGAATGCTATGAACATAATTGACACAGGATTTAAGGGGGGTAATCACCCTCTCGTCAGAGTTAGAGGCTGGTCCGGATCTCACAATCCCAACGGCCGGTAAATTTGCAAACAATCGAGCAGCATGTTCGCAGAGCAGGCTGGTCGCGCCATAAAAGACGCTGCTCTTCCCGCCGGATCAGATTTAGCTCCTCATCCGTCATATCGACATTGAGAAAAGCAGAAGGGAGTAGTGTATTTGAAACCCGATGTTACAGACGTCATTCCGCGACAAAGTCATGCAAGGCATGTCTATCCGATGGAGAAGATCGCTGAGGAAGTAATGCTGCACTGCATGGGCGAGTTTGAGGTGGAATCGGGATCGGTATTCCTCATGAAGCCGCAGGAAGCAGCTCTGCGGCTGGTCTCCGCGGCTGGGCCGCGCGCGAATCATCATTGCGGGGACAGCGTCGCGATCGGGAACGGGATCACCGGGCTGGTAGCCAAAAAGAGACAGCCGCTCATTCTGAACGATATGCTCGCGAGAAGCTGCCTGACACCTCGGCAAGAGGAAGGCATGGTAAAGCAGTTTCTTTCTTTTCCAATCGTGAAGGAGGCAACGGTCTTTGCGGTGGTGAACGTGACGGGGCCCAAAGGCGGCCGGAAGTTCGGAAACCGGGAAATCGAGAGGTGCAAGGCAATATCCACTCACTATGGGGACAGATTTGAGCGGGCATTCAAACGCGGTAAATCGGAGCTCTTGAGAAGCAGTCTGTACGCGATCGAAGGTCGGAAGAAGGTGAAAGAAAAGGAGCAGGATCCGATGTGCCGCCTGTTGTCGTGTTTTCCAGGGTGCGTGCTTCTTTTCGACGCTTCCTTCCGTATCACCTTCTGTAACAAGGAAGAGGAATTGCACTCGCTGTTCGGAAATGCGGGCCGGCTCGTAAATGTGGGTTTCGACCTGCGCAAACTTCCGCTTGAGATTTCGCCGGATCTTCTCTCAAGAAAACTCACCGATTTGCGCGACCGAAAACTCCCATTCAGCTTGATTAATGTCAGGGCGGTAGGCTCTCGTCGCGTGCTGAAGGTGAAGTTTTCGGCGCTCGATGCACTGCGCGGCGGCAGTGGCGAAACGGGGCTGGCTGTCCTGAGCGATAACACCAGCAATTACGAGGTTCAGCAGAAGCTGATTGAATCAGAAAGGTTGTCACTTATTGGCAGCCTTACTTCGATAATCGTCCATGAGGTCAATAATCCGCTTGACGGGGTCTTTCGACTGGTGAAGATGGCGCGCTCAAATGTAAGTGAAGGTATTCCTGCCGATGAATACCTTGATCAGGCACTCAAGGGGCTCCAGCGAATGAGCGCCTTGATGAAGTCGTTCTTGGGATTGTCGGCGAAGCATGAAGAACCGTCATCATTGAATTCCGTGATAAAAAACGTCTTGGCGCTCGTTCGCTGTCGGAACAGCGAAAAGAACATAAAAGTTGACCTGAAACTGAGTCCGCGCAATCCGTTGGTGGACGCAAACCATTTTCACCAGATCTTTGTCAATTTACTCGCGAATGCTGTCGACGCGATCAGTTCGGATAACGGAATAATCACTATCAAGACGAGCGTTCGCTCACACCAACTGCGGATTTCCATCGCGGATAACGGCTGCGGGATTCCTGAGGCGCAGCAAGCTCGAATCTTCGATGCGTTTTGGACCACGAAGGAATATGGGAGGGGAACCGGCCTGGGCTTGACGATAGTGAAGAAGGCGGTTGAAAGGCATGGCGGGACCATACGGGCGGAATCCAGGGAAGATGCGGGGACGACCTTTTACTTAACATTTCCAGAGAGCCAGCTTGTCACTTGAGGGCGGAGCTATCAGCATACATGCGGCTCAAGAGGAAGAACGCGCAGATTTTTATTGTCGACGATGACCCGCTCATCCGGTATTCTTTAAGGGAACTCCTTGTTCGCGAAGGATTCGCCGTTCAGGCATTCGAGGACGGGGAGACGGCGCTCAACTTCCTGGAGAAGCAGTCGTGCGACCTGATTTTCGCCGACATTAACATGCCGGGTCTGAATGGTTATGACTTGCTGAAAAGCGTCAAGGAACATTATGGAGAAACTGCGGTCATCTTGATCACCGCGTACGGCTCAATACAAGGCGCGGTGAACGGGATAAAATTGGGCGCCTTCGAGTACGTGACGAAGCCCCTCAACGACGAAGAAGTGAAACTGTGTATTGATCGAGCGCTGGAACAGAAGAGCCTGAGGCTCGAAAACCTGGAACTGAAGAAGCAACTGAGCGAAAAATTCGGGTTCAGGAACCTGGTAGGCAACGACCACCAGATGCAGAAAATCTTCCAGCTTATCTCCATTGTCGCCGATACCGAGGCAACTATCCTGATTGCGGGCGCCAGCGGCACCGGCAAGTCCAGTATCGCGAGGGCTATTCATTATCATTCCCGGCGAAAGAATCAGCCTCTTGTTGAAGTGAGCTGTGGAGCATTGTCGGAGAATCTGCTGGAAAGCGAGTTGTTCGGCCACGTGAAGGGGGCTTTCACAAGTGCGGTCGCCGATAAGATTGGGAAGATCGAGAAAGCCGGGGAAGGCACTATTTTCCTCGACGAGATCGACACGCTTACTCTGGGATTGCAGGTGAAATTGTTGCGATTCCTGCAGGATAAGAAATTCGAAAAAGTCGGCAGCGCCGAAACGATCCAAAGCAACGTTCGTGTTATCGCGGCCGCAAACCGGGATTTGGATCAGTGTGTGGCGAAAGGAGAATTCCGCGAAGACTTGTTCTACCGGTTGAACGTAGTCAAAATTATCCTGCCACCGCTGTCGGAACGTCTCGGAGATGTGCCGGCGCTCGTCGAATATTTTCTCGACAAGTACAATCGTCTGAATTCGCGACACATCAAGGGAATTACGCCCGAGGTGATGAAACGGCTGCTTTCTCATTCTTGGCCCGGAAACGTGAGAGAACTGGAAAACACGATTGAACGGGCGGTAATACTATGTGCGGGCGATCAGATCACGCCGGAATTTCTGCCCGATCAGATTCGCACCACCAGCCGGATGGATTCAGCCAACAGGATGGTGCCGCTCCATCTTGCGGTCGAGGACGCGGAGAAACGCGCCATCGCAAAATCACTGCAGCATTTTAAGGGGAATCGCAATAAAACAGCCGAGTTTCTGGAAATCAACCGGACGACCTTATATCAGAAGATGAAGAAATACGGCTTGCTCGAGTTGACCTTCAAGGTGTAGCACTCTCACCCCCTCTGAAAAGTATCCACAGCAGGCGCTTCTGTCCTTAGAGCGAAAGCACGTTTCTCACTGAAGTAAACCGGGCGCCTGCCAAGAGGCGGCGAAGCTTCCTTTCGGTCGTCTCAATGTTGACGTAGTGCCGAAACCTCTGCAGGGGGGGGAGGGGGAAGCGTGGCTGACTTGCGTCGATTTCCCAGGGATGCAGGTAGATCACTGCCGGATGACCGACCGAATTGAAGCGCAGGATTGCCCAGCGGGACAGCCATAATGGAGCGAGGCGGAAATAACCGCCGCCGCCCAGGGGGATGTTGGTTCCCAGCACCTTTGCGGTCAACGGTGGGACCTCCAGTATGGAGGCTCCATTGCGAAGCTGGACGCGCGTGATGTATTGTGTCCAATCCGGAATGCCGTAGCGGTCGTGGCGAACGGGGAAGACACTCGAATCATAAAGAAAACCTTCCTCCACCAGCGCATCAAGGGCCCAGAAAGTATTGCGGGTTACAGAGAAGGTTGGCGCCCGGTACCCTAATATCCCCTCGCCGGTAATATCTTCAAGAATTGATTTCGCCTTATGGATGTCGTCACGGAATTCGCCCGGCGTCTGTCCGGTTACCATCTGATGCGCATAGCCGTGACTGGCGACCTCATGTCCTTGTCCGTGAATGCGGCGGACGACTTGAGGAGCACGGTCAGCAATCCATCCGAGGACGAAAAAAGTGCATCTTATTTGCTCTTCCTCAAGAATTGCCAACAGGCGGTCGACATTCGCCTCCACGCGCAGAGCAAATTGCTCCCAGGATTCGAACTTGACCAGGGATTTGAAGCTCTCCACCTGAAAGTAATCTTCAACGTCGATTGTCAGTGCGTTTCTCATAGGGCGACCAGTACACATTACTCTAACATCGGCACACCTGAAAGGAAAATGGCAATGGAGACTCTGAAGGTGGAGACCCCGCAGTCCAAGCCGAGCAAAGCTATCGTTAGGGGCAAATCGAAGACGGATTCCCGCTCCTTCGATACGCGCGGGATGGGTTTCGCAGAATGGCAAAGCATTCGGTTGCGGTCGACCTGCTTTTGATCAAGTACGGGCACCGGAAAATTATCTCCGACAATAGACATTTTCAGATTCAAATGTGGCGCAAGGAGCGGATAAGAAGAGGGTGCAGCAAGAGCTGCACCCTCGGTGCCAGAAAGGTATCCTGAGTCTATTCTATCGCTATGCTGGCCGGAGGATTCGGCGGCTGCTTGTCCAGGATGATTGTGTCGGTTATCGGCGCCGACCAATTGCCGGCGACGTCCTTGAATTTCACGTAGACCGTTCTGACTTGTTCGGTGCCGGCCGGAATATCAGTAAGATCCCATGCCTTCGTTGTCTTGTAGGGCTCAGCCAAACTCCAGAGCGTTCCATTGTTGCTGAACTGCATCTCAGCGCCGGCGCCCATTCCGCTGTCGCTGTCTGAGGCGCTCAGGGCGAGAGTTACTGACGCAGTTCCCGTGCGCTCCGTCATCCCGTTCGGTCCGCTTATCTGTATCGTTCCAGTAGGCGGGGTGCTATCCTCCGAAGAACCGCCGATGGGACCGGGCCAGCGGTCATCCCTGACTTCGATGAGCGCCACATCCCACCCGTCGTTGAGGGTACTCTCATCATACGTGCACATCCAGAGATTTCCGTGATACTCGTTGGTCCAGCTGAAGCCCTGGTCGTACAAGTCGCCCAGCCATTTTCCGTAATTAGAGCCGCCCGTGCACAGAAATTTGTCGGTGATGTCGACGCCGTCGAGCCGCATGTACCAACGTTCCCGGCTGGAGTCGATTCTATGCACATTGATCTCGTAGCAATACCACCGTTCGGCTTCCATCGTGATATTGGCTTTATAAACCTGGTCGACTGCATTTATGCCGACTCCGATGACCCACCTGGAACCGACGCCAGGCAATTCACCCGGTCTCCCTTCGAAACGCAGATAATGCTTGGTGTCCCTGTTATCGGAATTGTCAACCCCCTGAAACCAGTGATTGCTGTTATGCAGATTGTCTACCCAACTCTGGTGAACGCGGAAGTATACTCGGACGTACAGGTCGTTCGGGTCGTGGAAAATATCTGAACCATTGATAAACCAGTTCATGTAGTACGGATTGCCCCAGCCGCCGCCGCCCACCGTAACCATGTTAAGGAAATTCTGGCCGTCCGGTCCACCCGATGATACGTATGGATTTTGCAGGGGTGGCGTGTTGTAACCGGAAGTCCATTTGCCGCCATCATTGATTGCGGTTGACGAAGAGCCTGTCGCGGTGTTCCAACTACTGGAAAAAAGAATTCCTCCTTCTGCGATTCCGCTGGTGCACGTGAGCGCGATCGCAATCACACCCGCCGCCCCAGCAAACACCTTTAGCACTCGTTCGCACATGTTGCTCCCCATAATGCTTCCCTCTCGGTTTAGCCTTCTCCAATGGAAATTCAAGGTGGGGACGGCAATGAGTCTATCATATGGTTTCGATAAAATGCAAGCAGCGAGCATAGTCCTAGCATAAGTTGCTTCTTAATAGGCGGATTAACAGTGCCGGCCCCTAAAGCGACGGGCTATAATCGAGTTATCCCTCAAGTAATATAAGCGTTTGCCGCCAATCTTCTCCTCAATTACCAGTCGGTGAACTGCATGTAAAAAAGTGATCAGCGAATCCTAAAATTGTTCACATTAGCTTCAATAGTACTAATTGAGCATTGCGGTCACGCGCGAGGAAAGCGGACGGATAATGCGTAAGGCCGCTTCAAAAAAGAAATAGGACAACTAGAGCTGTGTACCTATTTGCGAGACAAAGTACAAAACCTTTCCGTTCTTCTCAGGGGGAATGTGTGCAACTTTTCGGAACCGAATGAAAAACTCCTTGCCGAAATACTTGTGGAGGCGCTTGCGGAAAATGCGCTCGAGTCCGTCCGTATACGTGTGGTCCGGGACGAATTCGACGATAAGTTCGCGCAAGTTGAGTTGGATGACGCGGAACTGAAGGATTCCCTGTTTCAGGATGTAGGCAAGCAGCGCTGCATGTACCCGGGTACCGTCGGGCCGCAGAATGAAGCTATGGTCGCGTCCGCACGAGAGTTGGACAAGCGGAAGCGGCCTGCCACACGTGCACCTTTCGGCGCGCGGTGCGCCAAGATCACCGGTCCGATACCGGATAAAGGGAATGGATCGACTATGCAGTTCCGTGACGGCTATTTCCGCGAGACAGCCGGGGGAGGCAGGTTTGCCGTTGTTGAGGAACTCGAGGATCACATTTCCGCAAAGCGCGTGCATCTGTCCTCTCTCGCACTCGAATGCCAAAATGCCATTTTCACTGTTCCCGTACTCGCTGATGACCGGGCAGCCGAATGCGTCGGTGAGGAATGAGCGGTGGTTTTCGAGCAGGGGTTCACTCGTGCAGATGATGGCTTTTAGGGAGAGGGCTCTGCCGTTCAGGCTCATATCGTTGAGATATCGGGCGAACAGGACTGCGGCATTGGGATAGCAGTAGATGAAGGCCGGCCGAAACCGTTCCAGTGCGGAGAAAAATGTGCGTGAGGTCTCGCGGGTGATTCCGAAGGCCGAAAGTCGCCGACGATTGAGCAAAAGGTCTTTTACCCCTTGCGCCATTCGCTGGCGGGGGCGAAGGGCGCGGCCCCAGATTCTCGCCTGTCTGTCTCCGATTTCGATGCCGTACCAGGAATATACTGCATGCATTGCGGCATCCATCTGGAGCAGGGAGGGACGATCCTTGCAGAAGCGAAAGGGGAGACCGGTCGACCCGCTTGTGCTGCGCCAGAAGGGAGTGTATTTGCTATCTCGAAAGAGACTGATGTCCTCTCGTATGTCCGCCTTCGAGACGATGGGAAGGCGCGCGAGGATATCAAACGGATCTTTTGTGCGGAGATCGGGTTGTTTGCGGACGATTTCCCGATAGAAGGGAACATTTGAGAATACATGATCGAGAAGCTCCTTCAAGGCCCCTTCCTGATACTTTTCCAATTCAGACTCGGGTTGGCGTTCGATGTCGGCATGAAAGCGTAGCGCAACTTTCAAGTCCCCGCCAAGCGCCCTTTGAATGGGCAAATATATGGCATGTCTTGCGATCACGGGATTCATATGGGCTCCTTAATACTCTTAGTGAGACTTTTCAATTCCGTGTCTCCCGCAGCCGGGAAACAAAATAAGAAACCTTGCCGCTTTGTTCCGGTTGGATTGCTTCCCGTTTCTTAAAGGTGATGTTCATACCGGCGCCGCAGTATTCGAGCAGCTTGTTTCGGTAGTTTTCTTCCAGACCCTTTGAATAATTGTGATCGGGCACCACTTCAACGCTAAGACTGGTGAGGGCCTCCTGCACCACCCGAAACTGAAGCACACCTTCATGAAAAATATAGGCGAGAAGAGCATCATGAACTTTGCGTCCGTCCGGGCAGGCAATGACGCTGGACCCCCGGGTAGGGGAAAGCTTTATAACAGGAAATGTCCGTCCACAGGGACATGGCTCAGTTGTCAGACTGCCAAAGTCCTCGGTCTGGTATCGGATGAAAGGAATGGAGCGGCTATGTAGTTCCGTAACGACGATCTGTCCCTCTATGCCCGGAGGAGCCGGTTTATCTTTATGACGAACCTCGAGGATCACATTGCCGGAAAGAACATGCATGTTCCCGCGCTCGCACTCGATTCCAAGAATCCCGTTTTCACTGTTCCCGTATTCATTGATTATGGAACAGGCAAATACATCCGTGAGAATATTGCGATGAAGTTCAAGTAGTGGTTCACTTGTGCAAATAATGGCTTTTAGAGAAAGCGAGCGTGCATTGAGTCGCATCTGTCGAAGGTGGCGGGCGAAAAGCACGGCCGCATTCGGATAACAGTAAAGAAACGCCGGTCGCAATTTGTCGAGCACAGCAAAGAAGAAACGGGAAGACTCAGATGTAATTTCAAAGGCCGATAATCGCCGGCGGTTGAGCAGCAGATCCTTGATGTCTTGAAGGAATTTCTGCTTTCGGTTCAGCCGCCTGCCCCAAATACGCGCCTGTCTGTCACCGATTTGTATGTCATGCCAGCTATATGCGGCATGCATTGCGGCGTCCATATGCAGCAGCGCCAGGCGATCTTTGCAAAAGCGAAAAGGAAAGCCCGTCGAACCGCTTGTGGAGCGCCACGATACTTTGTGGCCATCGGCGATAAACGATCGAAGATCGCTTCGGAGGCGGACTTTGGAGGTGATCGGAAAGTGCTGGATGATTTCCAGCGGGCTCCCTCCTTTCACATCAAGGCGCCTCATCCCCAAGTCCCGATAAAAGGGTATGTTTTTTATGGCATGATCGATGAGTCTTTTCAGGGCTTTCTCCTGATATGCTCTCAATCGATCGTGGGGCAGACGCTCGAGAGCCGTCTGGCGTTCAATGGCTGTCTCAAGATTCCCCCCGAGAGCCTTGCGGACGGGCAGATAGATGGCATGGCGCGCGATAGTCGGGTGCATGTCTCCTGTCCTCCTTGCTTTTACCAGATGTCTCGGATGTTCATCTTCAGCGAGAAGCTGGAGATGCTACCCCCTTTTCGAAAAAAGACTTTCCTCATTTCAGTATTTCTGATTTAGCGCTTCGTCTTCTCCCGAAGACCCGAAACACTGCTGCAATGTGACGGCAATAGATTTCGGACAGCGAGATGGATCGGCCGAGATAGTAGACGGCATGCAGGACTGCAAGATGAAAGAAGCTGGTTAACGACCGTCTTTGGATAGTACGGTAAGCGGTCGAAACAAGAACTACCATTATTGCTCCGCTGAGTCCGCAAATCAGAAGAATTGGATTTCCGGCGAGCAGAGAGAGGATTATTCCTGCCGCCATCCCAAAGAGGGAAACCAGAAACAGGTTGGTCAGCACAAAGGTGCGATCCTTCCAATCGTGCGAATTCATACAAGCGGCCAGGCCTTTCCCGTACCAGATTTCCTTGCGGAGGAATTTCCGCAGGGACTTCGGATTTCCAAGATGGACGTTTCTGATTGCGCCATCCGAAATGATCTGAAATCCCTCTTTGCGAAGCCGTAGGCAGAGGTCGCTGTCCTCGCCCGTCTCAAGGTGGGGATCGAAGCCGCCCACTTTTTGAAACACTGATTGCCGCACCGCCATGTTTCCCGCCGGCAGGAATGTGACGGCGCGAGCGCCTGAGTCCAAATGCAGATAAAACCAATGCCGTTCGATCCAGCAAGGAGAGGCGCCGAGCGCATATCCGCACCCGGCTGCGCCGACCGCCTCGTTCTTGAGATGGCGAAGCGCGTTAATGAGCCAGTCGGCAGCGATGACGCAATCGGAATCGACGAAGGCAAAAACTTCTCCGCGCGCCTGCTTGGCCGCCACATTTCGCATCTCGGAGACGAAAATGTCGGAGCGAACGATTACTGTTGCGCCCGCCTTGGCAGCTATGTCTCTCGTTTCGTCCTTTGAGCCATTATCGATCACGATAAGCTCGATTTTTTCTGCCGGATATTCGAGGGCGCGAATCGATTGCAGGCAGGGCCCGATCGTGGCCCGGGAATTATATGCGGGAACAATGATCGATACAACGGGAAGGTCCTCTTGCGTTCCTCCGTAATTGCTTTTCATTTGTGCGGATTGTTCGAACATTATTTAATACCTTCGCCTGGTGAGAAGATTCCGGCATCTCTTTATATATTGATAACAATTGGAAATCCTTATTGAGAATTGAATCTCCGAGAAACCGTTTTGGCCGGTATCCTGCGGATCAAAGATGTGGATGCGCCTGATGCGATAGGGAGAAGTGGTCGCACCGTTGACCCCATTAAGGCAGGTGAAGGCGGAACGGTAACCTGAATCCTTGACGAGGGATTCTGTTGCGTCGTCAAATTCACCGTTCGGATATGCAAAATGGAGGACGGGCCGGCGAAGCTTTTCCTCGATAATTTCCCTCGATCGAACAACCTCTTCCGTGCGCACCTTGTCGTCCTCGCGGGGCAATATCACATGCGACAGCGTGTGCGACCCCACTGTGACAAGGCCCGACTCGATCATTTCTTCGAGTTCATGCCAATAGGAGATGGGGCGTTCCGTTCTGATGTGGTTGCGCCTCAGTCCCGGCATCGCTTCAAGTTGTGCCAGTATTTGCTCAATACGAGCGAGCGGCTTGTCTTTCAGGGAGATGGTTGCGAGATTCGCGAATTCGGCCGGAGTTGAATGGGCGTTCGCCTTGATCGGTAGCATTTCCTTTAGGAGATCCAGGTTCGGATTGGATGATTCAATGGAAGAAAGAAGTCGCGCCAAGCGTTCCGGCCAGAAATCCTGCCCCGTTTCTATATGATTCACGGCCACAAAAAGAGTGGCGGGAATGGCGAATTCTTTGAGAATGGGAAAGGCATACAAATAGTTGTCACGCCAGCCGTCATCAAATGTGACCGCACACGAAGGCTGACTGAACCCCTTGCCGGAATGGAGCGCGCGAGCCAGTTCATCCGCAGTCACAACACGGTAGTTCTTCCGTATGTACATCATATGGCGCCGGAACGACTCCGCCGGCACCAGCAGCGAACGCTGCGTTAGTTGTCCCGAGAGAAGGTCCGCCGGCAAAACGCGATGGTAACTCAGAACTTTACAGGTGAATCTGCCCACTGTATTCCTCCTCTCCGGCAGCATATCTCGATCCTTTTTCTTCGCGTAAGCTCGGTTTATTAGACAATTTCCTTACAGTACCGATGAATAGAGCGTGCGAACTGTTCCCAGGTATAGTCGGTTGTGACTTTGCTGTATCCTCTCTCGCCCATTTGCCGCATCAACTTCGGATTTTCCAGCAGGATAATCAGCTTTTCCGCAAGACCTTTGTGATCGTCGGGTCGGACCAGAAATCCGCACTCTCCGTCGCCGATGATTTCCGGCATCGCACAGATGTTTGTCCCCACGCACGGCAGCCTATATGCCATTGCCTCAAGAAAGACGAGTCCAAACGGCTCAAACCTGGAAGGCAGCGCGAAAACCGATGCCGACTGATAGAGCTCCTCAATTTCATCCTCGCGCTCCCGCGGGATCAGGCCTTTGACGATGACACCATCCTGTGAGACGGGTGGTGAGCAGCCGAGGATGATCAGTTTTGCCCTCTTCAGCATCTCTCGCACGCGCCGAAAAGCCCGAAGGAGAACCGGCCCACCTTTTCGTTCGAAGTTCCGACCGACAAAGAGGATGGTTCGTTCATCATACCGCTTCTGGAAGTCGGTGGGGATATCAAAATTGACACCGGGCTTGGCCACTTTGGTCTTACCTTCCGGCACTTGAAAATCGCGGACCATCGAGTTTCGCACCCACTCGGAGAAGGTGACCACCCGCGAAGCGCGATTGTATACCTCCTTCTCGAGAGCTATCGCCCGCCGGAGCGTCTCTCCCCGATAATGCGAGCCCTGGGCATAGGGACCGCCGCTACTGCCAAGGATGACATTGCTGTCATGATATGTGAGCAACGGTTTATGATCATTTCGGCGGCCGGGCATCCACATGGCGCCATCCTGCAGGATCACATCGTATGAGTTGTCCAGTTCGTGCAATTGTTCTTCCGCAAGCCGCGTTCGAGCCATGAAAATGACCGGGTTCTCATAGAATCGGCGCGCCCAGCGCTTGCGGTCGGGGTGAAAGGAGCGGAGCGCCAGCGATATGCGCCGCAATCCGGCGGGTTCAACGTCGATGACTTTGACAACGGTGGCTCGACGCCTGAATTCCTTGTAGAAGCGGAAGTTAACGCCGGCTCGACTCAGCGGGTCTTCCTCGCGGCCCTGAATAAGTCCAACGACCCGGAGTGCCTTATTTTCTCTTGCGGGAGATTCCGATATTTTCATACAGTTGTACCATTTTCAAGGATGTTTCGCCGGAAGAGGGAGGAAGATGCTTTTGCGTGAGATGGCCTTTTTCGCCGGCACGATGCTTCAGAATTTCAGAGTGCAGGCAATCCGCCAGGGTTTCGCAATTGAGGTTTTCAAGCAGGACAGCTGTGTGGTCGTTCACAACTTCGGGAATGCCTCCCACCGCAGGCGCCACCACGCGAATTCCCAATGCCACTGCTTCGAGTAACCCCATCGGAACACCCTCATGATCCGACGTCATCACAAAGACATCGAAGGTAGACATTACGTCATAGATATCCGTACGGAAGCCGAGGAATCGAACTCGCTTCTCGATTCCAAGAAGCTGCGCCTGTCTCTTCAGTTGACTCAGCAATGGACCGTCGCCCGCAATCAGCAGCAGGACTTCTTTATGCTTTTGCTGAAGAAATCGCATCGTCTGAAGGAGGATATCAAGTCTCTTGATTGGTACGAGCCTGCAGGCAACTCCAATTACATAATCATCTCCCACAATGCCAAGCAGATTCTTCATTTGCTCGCGTGAAACCGTCGGTTTCACTTTCTCCGGGTCAATTCCGTTATGGATGCAGATCAGTTTTCTCGCCCATTTCCTCTGCTTAAGGCGATCTTTCATATCGTTGGAGACGACGACTATTTTTTCGGTCAGAAAGAGCGAGCAGCAATTTTGCAGTATTTGATAGCACTTCGCCCGAACACCGGCCAATCCGGAGTACGGTTCCGGCATGCCGTGCAGCGTCCTGACCACCTTCACCCTCTTGCGCAACAGCAGGCTGGCGATGCAGCCGAAAATCTGTTCCTTATGGCCGTGACAATGAATGATGTCGATCCCGTGATTGTCAACATAGCGATGAATTTCGGAAAGAATTTCGAGGGAGGAAAGTCTATCCTCGGGGAGGCAGAGCACCGGCATCCCAATGGATGTCAGCTGGTTCGTCAGCTTTCCGGGATTGAATGTGATCGCAGAAAACAACATGGTCTCGGTCTTGATGAGATCAGACAGGAGATGGTATGCCTGGCAGGCAGCTCCGGCCCACAGATCGCCCGAGATAATGTGGCAGACGTGCCCTGAAGGCTGTCGGTGCGATGCAGAGGATTCCTGGCGCGTGGAATCCGCAAACCCGTCTGCTGCCCCAGAGAAAGAGATTGGTTCATCCATAAGATAGCCCCACTTGACGGTTAAGCGTCTTTTCCGGACATTGAGAGGGAGCAACAAATGGTTTTTTGTCGCTATCTCTTTGAAGGCTCCCAGTAGACGATTCTTTCGCCTCGGAGAAACTTGAGCCAGGCAACGATGATTCCGATATTGCTGATCAGCCCGTACCGGAAAAGCGCCATCGGGCCGATCCGGGAGATTCTCCTGTTCAAGAAGGCCGCAAGTGCGAGGGCGTATGCAACGCACTGTGCGAGGAACGCCAGCCGAAAGAGGGCGCTATCGAATGCCCCGGCGGCGCTGGTAATAAGCATGAGGAACAGAAACAAAGGAACCAGCCATCTCAGCAGCTTATGGCTGATGAGTTGGAATGAAAAGAGACCGAACTGCAACGGGTTCAACAAGTCCGCGTTTGTCATCAAGGTGGTTATTCCGCGAAGGACAGTTCGTATTTTTCGGCGCAACTCATTATGCGGCGCCGCAAGCTCACGATAGTATCCGATGGCTTGCGGGTCGGCCACCCCGCGGTAGCCCAGCCGGACCGCGTTCAGGAGAGTTTGAAAGTCACTCTGCGTATCTGTCCGGATTCCCGCGCAAATGTTCGTGCGCGCGGCAAAAAATGAGCCGCTGAGACCCACGACTGAGTGTGCGCCGGTTTCCAATTTCCGCAGAAGCATTTCATACCGGACATAGATTCCTTCGCCGGAGACCGCGCGGCCGGGAGCCAGAAATACATCCCGGCTACTGACACAGCCGACTGTAGGGTCTGCGAAGTTCGATGTGATGCGGCTGATTCCGCCGATCTCTAACTCCGTGCCGACATCCGAAAAGACGATTACATCTCCTGTAGCTTTGCCCACCGCGTATTTCTGCGCATATTCTTTTCCGCCGCGGCGGTCGGGCCGGATGAGGGTGACTCCACGCTCGGCATAAGCGCCAACAATTGAATCGGTGGCATCCGTCGAGAAATCGGAGGCCACGAGGATCTGCAACCGCTCGTGCGGAAAATCCTGATTCAGCGTATTCTCGAGTTTGTCTCGAATTTTGCTTTCTTCGTTATGAGCCGTAATGATAACCGTGACTTTCCCCGGGAAAGGGTTCCGGATAATGGGACGCCGCCGCAGATTGTAGAGGAGGAGCATGCACACGGGATAAAGGAACACCGGATAGAGTAGCAGAAAGAATGAGATGAAAAAGATTTCATCGATCATTGTTTTACCCGACCGTTATGAACCAAGGCTTCGTACAGGTGTTCGTAATTGCGAAGCATTATCTCGCGACTGAAAACCGCTGCGGCGCGGGTTCTGCCGTTTTCGCCCATCCTCCGGGCGACGCTATCATTGCCCAGCAGGTAGCACACTTTTTCAGCTAAGGCCTTTGCATTACGCGGCTGAACGAGAAACCCCGTCTCTCCCTCGACGACTATCTCGTGATTCCCGCCCACATCGGTTACCACGACCGGCCTGGCGGCCGCCATCGCTTCCAGGATGGACAGCGAAAGACCCTCCGAAAGCGAGGAGAGCACGAACACGTCCATCAGCCGAAGCAGGCGGGGCACGTCCGGGCGGAACCCGAGAAACTTCAGCGAGCCCGAAAGGTTAAGATGGCGCGCCTGCATTTCAAGTTCCGCCTGAAGCTTCCCGCGACCGCAGATGATAAAGTTCGCCAAGGGGAATTTCTGCTTCACAAGGCTCATTGCTTCGAGAAAAAAAGGATAACCCTTGACCGGGTAGAGATTTCCCACCATGCCGACCAGGGGGGTTCCCGCGGGGAGATTTAATTCATGCCGCAGGTCGTCGAGCCTTTCATTGTCGCCATAGACGTCGATATCTATTCCGTTGTAGATTGTGCGAATTCGATCCCGTGATATTCCGACCTCGTTGTGAAATCTTGCGGCGACCTGGTTCGAGACGGCCACCATGCATCCGCGGGATGCGACGAGCCGGCACGCCAGCCGGCGGCGCAGCTTTTCGGCCGCATAGGGGGTTTGTCCGTGGACGGTGGCAATGCTCGGGATCCCAGCCGCTGCGGCGGCCGCAGTACCGTAGAAGTTCATGAAAAACTCGTGGGAATGCACGAGGTCGATGTGCAGTTGTTTGATGAGTTTTCTGAGACCGGCGACAAAACGCACATCGTAGGTGCGCGGGACCGTGAGAAAAGAGAGAACACACTTTTGCTCGAGCTGCCTGTGCATCCAACTGTTCTCACGAATGCATGCAACGGAATCGAACCGTTTTGGATCGAGTCCGCGCACGAGGCTTACGAGGACGGTTTCGGCCCCGCCGGGGCCGGAAGTGTCGAAGAGATGAGCGATCCGGATCATACGTGCCGTTCTCCAAATGCCTGGAGCGCGATCATCAGCGCGTTTCCATTCTCCACCAGGATGCGGAAACAATCTTGAAATGTTTCCGGACCTTTTTCGAAGGGGTCTGGGACCGTGACGGAAAGAGGGCGGTCCTCCAGAGCCCGGAGCAGCAGAAACTTTCTCCTCCATTTAAAATATCTCAGGAAAAACTCGATGTGATGAATCGGCTCCATGCCGACTACCAAGGCAGCTTCTTGAACGTCCATCACTGTAATTGCTTTTCCCCTGTGAGACGTCAGATCAATTCCGTAGTCCGCCGCGCAAAGAAGAGCATCGGGTGGAGCCAGGCTTCCGTCGCGGGTGCGAAGACCAGCCGATAGGAATGTGAAACGATCCTGCGGATAGACAATCGTCCTCAGATAGTTCGCGAGAAACGCGCTCCTGCACACGTTGCCCCTGCATATAATGATGATAATGCCGGAAGCAGGAGCGAGTTTTTTGCGGACGACGGCACTTGGCGTCTGCCTTCGCGCGCGGTAGTAAAAGGCATAGGTCCGGTCCAGGATGGCGTTCCAATGCTTCCATCCTCGAACCTTTTCAAGATTGCTGAGTAGTTTCGATGCCCAAAGGACTTGCATTATCGTTTGTTCGATCATGAGACAACTGGTTCAGATATGACCGCAACTCGAAGAGGAACGGGCGCATGTCAGACCTGTCAAGAGTATCGTAGCCGGTATGGCGCCTGCCGAATGCCGATAAGAACTGCATTACTGTTCGTGGCCGCGAGGGAAACAGTGGCGGCAGCGAGAGTGACTTATCCGGTTTGAGACAGCGCAGCAGCATGTTGTCGAGGTCGCCCAACAGCCACCTCCAACGTATATACGGCTTGTAGAAAACTTGCGGCCGCTGTTCGGCGCCATTCGAAATGGAATTCACCAGCAGGGTCGGAAAATCAATGCCCGCGTCAATCGCAAGCTGCAGGGACCCCCAGAATCTGCCATTAATTTCCATGAGCATCGGGAGATTCGTGCGGCGGTCCAGTTTGAATTCGACCATGGCGATGCCCGACCAAGCCAGGGAATTGAGGAGTTTGAGCGAAAATTCTCTGATGTCGGAACGAAGAGGAGTGCTCTCACTATAGACGCTTACGCCGCCGGCCGGCGGTTTTTCGCGTATGCGCCGGTGACTGAATTCAGCCAGCGGTTTTCCCTGATGAAGCAGAACAAAATATCCCATTCCGGTTCCGAAGATCCTTTCCTGGACGAGAAATGAGTGTCGATGGAGGTAGTCCTTTGCGGCAAGCAGCCGCCGGAGTTCTTCCCGGCTGGAGACACAGGAAACGCCCCCATGCACGAGCCGGTCAGCTTCGACAAAGAGAGAACGGGCCGACTTGACGATAACCGGAAAGCTGGAGATTTGCGAATAGATGTCTCCCGGCCGTACAGGCTGATCACAGTAAATCGTCCTCGGGATCGGGACACCACACTTCTGGGCCAATGGGAAGAGGAATCGTTTGTCGGACGCCTGCAGGGCGATCTGCAGCGGTGGATACGGTATGGAGACGCCGTTGAAGAGCGTTTCCTGATGCGTCAATATTGGAATGAGGGAAACATCAGCTGCCGGAATGAGACAGGCTATATTGCGCCGCATCACTTCACGCGACAATTGTTGCGCCGCCGCCTTGATGCTCCGGAAGGGGGAATCATAGGTAAAGGATTCGGCGCAATATTTCGAGGCGCCCGCAAGACTCGTCCGCGTTTCGGCGCCAACGGCAATCCAATGTCCGCTTTTACCGAGCGAACGGGTGATTGCCAATGCGGCGCGCGTATTGCCATCTGTTATCGCTACTCTCATGATATGCTCGCTTGGGGCTTTCTGTTTCGTCCGCCAACTGATGCAGGCGCTCCTTCAGAAGCCTATTGGTTGCCACGGTGAAACCAATGATCAACCAGAAGTGCCCGTAGTAGAGAACCGAGAGGAATGCTCCGGAGACGAGATAGGCAAGGACAGCTCCCGTGAAACCGAATCCGAAAGCCTCCAGTCTGCCGGTCTCTTCGTCTTTCTTGTCTGGCGGAAGGCGCTTTCTGATTGTCTTATTCAGTCGGCGTGATTCCATTTGACTGACCCACGTCAGTCCCAGGATCAAGAAGGTTCCCATCATGCCGAGTTCCGGCAGCATGGTAAAATAGATCGAGTGCGAGGGACGTCCGGCATGAGAACGACCGGCAAAGCCATCGGGCGGCTCGTAATAGCGCAGGTTCCAGTTGAAGTTTCCGGGGCCGACGCCGATCAAGGGATGATCCTGAAACATCTCGAATCCGCGTCTCCACAAGTACGCCCGCTGCGAACCTGTTCCCACGTTCAAGCCTTCCTCTTGGATGGTGCTCATCTCAGTCCAATACTTGTCGGGAATAAAGGAAACAACCAGGAGCGAGCCGACGAGTGCGGCCGCTATCCCGGTCTTCAGTTTCGAGTCTGTTTTCCACCAGCAGTACAGAAGAGGCGGGAGCATTCCCAGAAAACCGCCCCTGGACATTGAGGAGACGGTTCCGAGGATCAACACTGCCACGCCCGAATAGTAAAAAAGTTTCGCCCTCTTCGAGCGAGCGGCCTGACCGCTGAAAAAAGCCAGCGGGATCATCATGTTCAGGAAGAGCGCAAAATCATTTTCATCGCCGAGAAAACCTGATTCGGGGATGCGGCCTCCCTGCGCAATCCCCGCAATGCTGCAAAGGATGGCGACAGCGATCCACAGCGTCAGTACGAGGCCGAGTTTGTGGAACGTGTGGAGGTGGCCGATAATCGCCAAGAAAACAACGAATTGCAGAGTCATGCTTCTGGTTATCTGATACGCCCAATAGTTGTTGGTTGCAAACGGCACGTGCGCCGCCATCAGGCAGAGCAGCAGAAAAAAGTAAACAGTTTCTCTCTTCTTGAAACGCTCAAAGTCACACGAAAACAGCGAGAGAATGATAATGGACTGCACAATCATCGGAATATGCAGTGGCGCAAGCCCGGCAATAAAACTCTGTGGCCGAACGTACTCAAAAAACATGTAAAGGATTATGAGAAACAAACCGATATTGCTGGTTTCTTTCCGGCGTCCCATGGTTGATTTCATCATTCCGCACCTATCCCTTTGGCTGATCGGACAATTCAGTCACCATTGAGGATGCTTTTGTAGAGATTCTGTATGGCTTCTATATGCTGGCGCACGTCAAACAGCTGTTTAACCCTCTGGATGGCGCTACGCCCAAGCTGCTCGGCCTCATGGGGATTTTTTAGCAAAAAATCTATATGAGCGGCGAGTTGCTCGTCGTTGCCGGCCGCGAATAAAAGCCCTGATTCTCGGTCCTCCACAATTTCGGGAACGGCGCCAAGGTTTGTTCCAATGACGGGCTTGCCCAGACTCATCGCCTCGATCAACACGCGTCCGAAGGGCTCCGGCAGAATTGATGTGTGAACAATCACGTCCGACGCATTCATCCAGTCCGCATTTTCCTTTTTGAATCCAGCGAAGTGAAAGGAATTTTTCAATTCCAGCACATCCGCAAGTCGCTTGAGTTCCTTGGCGTAGCCCTCTTCTATAATTTCACCGAAGAGGACGCATTTAAGATTCTTGTGCCTTTCCTTCAGCCGTGCGCAGGCTCGCAAGAGAACTTCCTGTCCCTTCCATTTCTGGATGTTTCCGAAGAGCGATACTACATAATCAGAATCCTGGAGCCCGAACTCCGCGCGCAGTTCGTGTGAATTCCGATTCGGCCGGAACGTTTGACAGTCGACGGCGTTGTAAATGCGAACTACCTTTCGGGCGTCGACTCCACGGGCCAGAACATTCTGCTTGATGCAGTCGGAGATACAGATTACCTTTACCGGATAGTTCCGAAGCGGTGAGGACAGACTTCCGCTGACGCCTCTCACGTGCTGCACCAAGGGTACTCCAGCCAGCATGGCGGCAAGGCTCCAATAGGTATCGAATGAATTATTCAAGTGCAGCAAGTCGATCTTTTCGCGTTTAAGGAGATGATAATATTTCCTGATCACGGTCGCCCCAAGAAGGATATCGTTATAGAACATGCGTGAGCTGCAGTACACGAAATTGGCGGGTTTCCCGATAGGCGTCGGCCAGTTGCAGAACTTCGTATTCCATCCCTGCCGCGCCCCGAGCCCCGCAAAATAAGAGGCGCTGGGTCCCTCCCAGATGAGCACCTTGCAAACATTCTCGAATTCCGGACGGAGCGCAACATCGGAATTTAAGACAACCATCTTCTCGTATTTCGTGGGGTCCAGATTTTTGATAATGAGCAGCAGGCTATGGTGGGACCCTCCCACTTTTCCATTCAAGCTGCTCTCATGAAAAAGAATCCGTTTCATACCTGTACACGCGGCTTTATCTTGTGTGGGAAAACAATGCTTTGACCCGTTTGGACGATAGCGGAAATGTCGGACCCATTTATGAACAGAGAGTCCTTGGCCCTGATTCCTGATTGGCGCAGGAAAAAGAAAAGGAGAAGAATACTGGTGGACGAATAGGAAATGCTGGTGGCAAGAGCGGCGCCCGCAATTCCCATCCGAGGAATGAGCATGAGGTTAAGGCCGACGTTGATAAGTAAACCAAACAATCCGGCGAAAACTGTCAATTCCTGCCGGTTCCTGCTTGTAAAATTGCGCGTGAGGATCTTATAGAGACACATGGTGATGGTTCCGGGCATCAACAGGTAGAGTGCGCTGGTCGCCGGCAGAAATTCTTGGCCGTAAAGCAGCCTTATGAGAAATCTTCCGAACACGATGATTCCGGCAGCCGGCAGTATGGTTACGAAGAGGGTGTTGCGACAGGTTTGCGCGGTAAAAAGATGGGCATCTTTTTCATTGAGCGAGGCGACCTTTGGGTACATCACATGCCCTACAACGTCGGGAATGTAGAAGATCAATGATACGAGCGCGACCGCAATACTGTAATAGCCGATATCGCCTGGGGTGAGAAAGAGGGCCAGGATATATATATCTATTTTGTAATGAAGGACTCCGGTAAGACTTTGAGCATGTGATTTCAACCCAAACTTGATACTGGAGTACATGCTTCTCAAATCGGGGATCCGGCGGATTGGCTGCCTCCAGAAGCCGACAAGGAAAAAGGCGGCGGATTTGAGCACGAAATAAAGTAAGTACGCCAGTACCACTCCCATCAGTCCGAGATCGAATATGTAGAGAACTGCGACGACAACAAAAGTATCAACGAATCTTAGGGCAAGATTTATCGCTGATAGAAGCTTGAACTGTTCGAATGCCACCAGTAGAGAACTGCCGAAGGTGTCAAACAGAAAAAAAGGAACCAGCAGCAGTATGATGTAGAAGTAGATGTCCGGAAGCTCCGAGAGGAACGTTGAGCAAAGGTAAGGTTTCAGCAGGAGGAGAGTGGCCACAGTGAAGCCGCTGATCAAAATCGTAAACGCCATCGTGTTGCCGCGAATGACGGCGGGATCCATTTGGTGCGTTTGCTTTCGCAGGAAATACACATTGGCCTCGGCAACGCCGAGATGGACGAGGCAAAAGACGAGGGCGGGAAGCGTCGTTATTAACGCGTAGGAACCTTTTCCTGTCGGCCCGAGGCTTCTGGCGACCAGGATACCCGTTGCCATTCCAACAACGGTGGAAATTGCTTTCACAGTGAACACAATGAAGACATTTGAGGAGAAGGTGTCCAATCGCCGGTGTGCAAGAAGGAGCGGTGGGATCCTCGAAACGACACCGTGAGCCATCCTGTCCATGCCTCGCATCGCTGAATCTGCATCCGGGGTTATGGTCATACGCCTCCTCGTCCGACAGTTGACGCCTTGAGTGGCCGCAAAGGAAAGACGGCGCCAATCGATTTCCCTGCGCGCAACAACGGCAACCCGCCGCCTCCTGCAGGGAGAGGGCGGAGCCATTCAATCGCATTGGTTGCTTCTGATTTCCTCATACCGCATTCGTCAAGGGTGAAAGTTCTTTTGCACTCGGCGTGGCATGTTCCTCGAATACTTCCAGGATAATCCGCATATCGCTGCAGGAAACAGCACGGTGCGTCGGCAGCGTTATCAGAAGTTTCGCAAGGGCCTCTCCATTGGGACAATCCCTCTTGCAGCTTTCCGACATCTGAAGCTGTGGGATGTGCGGAATGGCCGCAGGATAGCCCATGGTCGCTCCCATCCCCATGCGAGTCAAACGTCTGTAGATGGTTTCCCGTTCAATGCCATCATGGGCAAGGACGGGGAATCGGGGATAGGCGGCGGAGGCGCCAATCGGTTCGTCCAGAGCATGGAAACCGCACGCCATAAGTTTCCTGCGATACCTGCCGCCAATTTTTCTTCGGGATTCCGTTAAGTCTCTAAGTACGGCCGGCAATCTTTCTGCGAATCCCGCGTTAAAGGCGGGCAGGCGCGCAATGGGAAAATCCGTGGAATAAAGAGTCGTGCCGATTTTCAGGAAAGGGAGACTGTAAGGCAGCCAGTAGAGGAACGGGCGCGAAAACAGATAGATAAAGAAAGCTGTCATAGCTGCCTTGATATTTTCATTCAATCGAGCGGCCGGCAGGCGCGATATCCTTCGGGCCAGCGCCCACGCTATGCGTTCGTCAGCAGTGATGATTAAGCCCGCGGAAACCAGGTACACGTTCTTGCCGCGCCCGGCGCTGAAAAAGGCGACGTCGCCCAGGCAACCTACCGGCTTACCTCTCATAGTGGCGCCCATGGCTTGCGCGCAGTCCTCCAGCACGAATGAACCATGAGTGCGCGCGACAGCCATTAGCGCGTCGACATCCGACGGAATACCGAAAAGATGATTGGCGATGATGCAGAGGGTTTTCTCGTTCACGAGGGGCTGAAGCTTTCTCGTGTCATAGTCCGCACTATCTTTTCCGACATCACACACGACAACCTTCAAACCGGCCCTCACGACTGATGCCGGTACCGAGAAGCAGGTATAAGAAGGGACGATAACTTCGTCTCTGCCGGTAATATCCGACAGCGCCCGGAGTATAACCGTCAGAGCCGCCCGGCCGGAGCAAAGCAAAAATGCGTATTTGGCCTGAAAGATGTCCTTCAGCGAATTTTCCAATTTCACCAGCACGTTCGAGGGCCAAGTCAGGCCTCTCGTGGCGCTGATCAGGGCGCGTAAAGTTACTTCAGCACCCGAAGGTGGTAAAATCCGCCTGATTTTCATGGTCCCTCTTTTTCCCGACCGCCTATAGATCCGGCTAAAACAAAGAGAATCGAATTTTGAATGGCTGCTCGATCGGCGGTCTCCTCCTTCCTCGCGATACAGAAATCTCGGCTATGCAAGTTTTTGTATTATCCGTGGGCCGAGTTTTTCGGTTACGGTGAGCGGGAGGTTTTTCCACACTCGGACCGGAAGACTGTATTTCGAGTTGGTCATGCTCAAATTCGGCAGTGTCTCGCCCGGCGCCAGCCAGTACTGCCAATAGAGTTGCACAGGAATTGCTCCCCACTGCATCTTGAACTGATATGTGCCGTCGCCGGGAGTGGATCGACCGAAATTGAACGAGGCAAAGCCTCTCTCACAGGCATATGATAAGACGGCCCAATAAAGCAGCATGTTCGGACACATCGCGTTGTACTGGCGTAATGACGATGCCCAGGGAATGCAGAGGACGTCTCCCGAGGCGATAGTAAAGCCCGCCGCAACGGGCTTGTGGTTAAGGCGGACACAGAAGACGCGTACCGCTTCCGGAAAATATTCACAGATGTTCTGAAAGAAGGACCTGCAATGTGAGGGAGAACCGAGATCACGCATGTTCCGTGCATAGACAGAAAAGAAGTCATCGATGAGATCCTGTTCTCCGGATACCACCGACAGGCCCGCCTTCCCAGCCTTCCTTATCTGATTGCGAACCTTTGCCTTCAGCGTGTGCCACAGCCGGTCCGGGTCGTCCGGCAACTGAAGCACCAAAGAAGCTTTTGATTGTTTAGAGGGCAGGAGCATTTCTTCCCGGGCGTAGCGGAACTCGATATAGCGGGCGTTTGCGCGCCGGCCGAACTCGATCGCACATAACAACAAGGATTTGCGCGCCTCTTGGCCGTCGGCACAGATACCCGCATGGTCGAAATAGGGAAGTGAGACAAAGAAATTTCCGAAAAGAAGGCTTTTCTTTGAAATCAGGGGAAGTACCCCCACGACCGCTCTTTCAGCCCTGGCAATCAAGTAGAGGCACGTGTTCGCATAGGATTTTTCGAAGACGTGCTTCCATGCATACCGGTGGAAAACGCTTCCGCTCTCGGACTGATCCACGAAGAGGTCCCATTCCTCCTTTTGTTCGTCATCACAGAGCGATGAAACCACGGTCGAAGTGGCGGGAGGAGCGGAAGCGGTGTAAGTCCTGCCGTTTGATCCAGGATGGAGGAGGTTCTCAAAGCCTGACACTTCCTTAGTGAAGGAAACGATATCGGCACTTGCAACAATTCGATCAAGCTCATGCGGATCGGAATCGAGATTATTGAAACCGAAGTTACAGGTGACGGCGAAGCGATAGCCGTTCTTTCGCAACGCTTCCTTATCGCACTGCCTGAAATCCCCTTGCATCCCATTTGGATAGGAAAAAGCGATTACGTCCTCGTTCAACTCGGTTTCGATTCGCCTTTTCGACTGCTCGACTTCTGCCTCCGCCTGTTTCGGATCGATGTGGGCCAGGATTTCATGATTCATTGTGTGGGAGCCGACCTCGAGACCTTCTCTGGCCGCCTCTCGTATCTGCTCCCATGAAGCCGCTTGATAGTCGAAACTGGGTAATTCAGGAATGCTTATGTTCAGGCCGGTGGAAACATCTTCAAGAAAGCGCTTCCGTAGTTCGGTCGACAGTTCCTTATAAGTCCTGTGAAGACGACTGCGCGCAGCCGCCTTGTCCTCCATGGTTGTGAGCCGGATGGATTCTCCGGTGACCGGCAGAAAAAGGGATTCCCGCTCGGTATGCTGAACGGCGTAGTTTATGATGTCCGGCCACAGCCATATCTCTCCATCCACAAAGCGAGTTGTGACAAAAAAAGTTGCAGTGCATCCATATTTCTTCAGCAACGGCAGGGCCACCTCGAAAAAGTCGCGATAGCCATCGTCTACAGTGAGTATTATGGGGTTATTGACTGAGATAATGCCTTGCAGGATCGCGTCGAGTTGCCGGAATGAGATAGGTGTGAAGCGCGACCTGATGTATTTCAAGTGGCTCTCAAAGAGGGCTGCCGGCAGGGCGCCATATTTCCGGGACTGCGCGAAACGGTGGTAGCAGAGTATCGGAATCGTGTTCCTGCGGAAGAACCGGCCGATTTCGAAGATACCGGTCCTGCAAGCGGCTTCGGCTCCAAACTTTTTCCATTTATTTTGAGCATTCATGGGTTCCGATCGTTCCTTTTTGTCAACGGTCTGCCGGCCTTGACGCTTTGTTGCTGGCTCGTCGATTCCTCCAGGCTCATCCGATAACCGCCACTATTGAAGGATCCCAGTCGAAGCGGGAGACTCTTTGGGCGGTTGAACAGGAATTCCCTTCCGAGCACCCGAAAATACCGTGCTTCGCCAACGGGTTCAAAACCGGCGTTGAGTGTCATTCTTATAGAGGCGACGTTCCATGCGGGAATCTGCGCCCAAACAGTGTGGAAACCAGCTTCCTTAAGGAAAGCTGCGGTTGCCGAAAGGATGGCGGCTCCGAGGCCTTTGCACCGATACGAAGGCTCAACGAACCCGTCGTAGAATATGGCGGTGGCGGGCGCCAGATGAACGGCCTGTTTATAATCAAACACGTAGACGTTGGAGATGCCGACTTTCAAATATGCCGTGATGGCGCCGTCGACAAGAAAGCAAGGAAACTTATGCCCATTGAAGGCCGCAACTTCCAGTTCGGATTCGCTGAACATCCACGGAAAGGACACATGCCTGTTTCGGAAATATTCTGTGGCCTGCTCGAGATCCATGAAATCGAATTGCGCTGCAACACGCGGCTTTATCAGTGGCAAGCAATTCCGCAACTCCAACCGGTACCAGGTGGAGCTGTTAGTGAGGAAAGCTTTCCGGATCGCGCTTGAGCAGACGAATGTGCCGGTATCCAACAGGCCATTCTCGCTGTACTCTTCCCGCAATCTGAGGTAGTAGTATTTTGCTCTTCCTGAAAGACTCATAGGTCTGAAATCGCAAGTAGTTTTCGTTGTGCCGCCCGCAAGCGAACCGTGTAGATTCTTTCCAACCTGTCGGAGAAGGAATGACTGCGCTGGACGCTCGGAATGCAGTGCCGGCACATGGGAAGTCCTTTCTCACGCAAGTGCCGATGAAAGCTCTCGTGCTTCTTGCTCCACCAGATCTTTTTGAAATCCTCCTCAAAGAGGTTCCCGAGCTTATATGTATGGAAGAAGGGACAGGCAACCACGTTTCCGCCGGGATCGACAACAACTTCACATCGCTCGGTGTAGCATTTATGTCTTGGGACCGACCCGGTAATAAGGTCGTCTTCGGAGAGACAGTCAATATTGACGCTGCTGACGGTGAAACCGGTAGACGTATGTTTGCGGTGAATCGCGCGTAGCTTCTTTTTAAGAATGACTGCCTGTGCGGGAGATATGAGCACCGATTCTCCGTCTCTGAGAAAATAGGGTGTTGGACTGAAGCCATCTACCATTGAGGAGGCGACATCCTCCTTCGTCATCTCGCCAACATATTCAAAATCGACTTCGTCAAAGCCCGAAGTCGATGCGAACTGAGCGATTTTCTCGAGGGAATCGACATTGTATTTGGAAACGGTCGTGTTACAAATCAGTCGCGGCCACGACCGGTTTCTTCGACTTTTTACGAGCGCCTTAATTGCCCTTTGCACTGATGCAAAAGCATTGCCGATTCCGCGGATACTATCGTGGGTTTCCCGGATCCCATCGGTCGACAGGTACAAGTAATCGACACCCGCGTCAATCAGCATCTCGGCCGTCTCCTCATCGAGGAGCCGGGAATTCGTCGGAATATGGACTGTTGCATTTTTTTTCTTCAGGCGCCAGATAAGAGGAAACAATGCATCTTTCCTTAAGAAAACATCGCCGCCGAACAGTTCGAAAACTGTGACACCCGCATCGGTCAGTGTATCAGCCGCCCGTACCCACTCGGCCGGCGTCAGCTCGCGCTTGGCCTCCCATTGAAGCAGCCACATCTTGCACGTGCGGCAGCGGGAAGTGCAGCGGTATGTCAAAAACAGTACCGCCAGCTTGGGTTCTCCGCGAGAATAGCTCACTTCACGCCGAACGGCATTTGCCACTTCACCTGCTATGGATGGAGTGAATCTTTCGAGCATCTCTCTGGACAGTGACTTTTTCATTGTTTTGCTCCCTATCAAATGCCCAGGTTTTGGCCTTTTTTGCTATTGGCACTATCTTGGATTCCAGAAAGAAGAGCTGTCGTGAATAACTCCTGGAATTGAAGATGAGAATCTCCCTGTGCTCGATTATGTCCGTCGCCCAATGCATCAGATAATCATAGGTGCGCCCGCACGAGTTGCAGCCTCTGATAAGAGGATCATCGAAAAGCCTTTTCATGATAAGGAATTCGAGCAGCGATCCGGGAGAAAGAACATGGTAGAAGTCATCGAAATCTGCGCGAATAGGATAAATGATTCCTTTGTGCTTGAGATGGTATTCAAAGGCTACAACCTTTCCGTTTCTTCTCATCAGCCACACGTCCACTTTCTCCAGCGGGGCCAGTGCGGCCGTGATCTCGCGATAGAAGTTTTCAACATGGACGTCATCGGGAATGGATCGTTTCAGTTGTGCTTTCCAACTCCTCCTCGAGACATCAAAGATTTCCTCCAACGCTTCGGGAGTGATGTCCGCTCCAGTCAACCGCTCCATGCTAAGCAGGCCGTCCTGATTCATTCGATTCAGCTTATTCCTCATCACCTTTCGAAATTTCTTTGACCGACTGGCATAATACTCATCCCAGTCGGCGGTGGTCTCCACGTATGGCGACTGAAAAGTGTCCACGTGCACATGTCGAAGGTTATTCTTGTCCAGGAGAAGAGGGAAATCAGTATCGCACAGACATTTTTGATAGACTTTCTCGAGTCGCAGGATATCCCACCGGTTGCGCCCGTCATGGAGATATCGCAGGAAGTGTTCGAGCCCTTCCGTTTGAGATTTCTCGAAGAGCAGACCGCCTTCTGGTGTGTGACCGTTCAATGGGAAACTGAGCACCCTCACGGGAAACCCCCGGAATTGCTTCCGCCTGAGCATCAGCGGCAAAATTCCCGCAAGCCGCCCCCTCTTCCTGAACAGCAAAATCCACAGTTGTGCGTTTTCCCGAAATGCCTTCCACCAGCAAACCAGCCATTCATGTGTGTGGCTGATATGACTTTCATCGCACCGGTCAACAAAGGAATTCCACTCCTCGCGAAGCGACTCGAACTGTGAAAAGTCGGAAATGTGTTCTACATACATGAAAAACCTTTCTTTACCTTACACATCCTCGGGAAAATGGCGTTCAGCCGGAGCACACGGTACCCCCCGGAACCGGAAAAGTGTAAGGAGCAGGGTTCAGGTACTACTGAATTCCACGCGATTCGAGTATCCTCTCGCTGACTCGGTTGGAATTCAACCACGCCATAAGCTCGGATTTCTTATAGCGCAGGTTCGAGGTCTTTCCGTTGCCGACGCGATACGCCGGAATTTTGGACTCTCGAGTGAGCTTCCAAAGAGTCGAACGGCTAATTTTCAAAAATTGTCTTGCCTCTTGTCCGGTCAGGATTTCGTCGCCGTTCTCAACCATAGTCTTCCCCTTTTTCCTTTTTGCCTATTTCCCTTCAAGCGCCAAAGGTGCGCATGAACCGTAATCGTAGTATTTCCGGTAGTTGTATGGTTGTGGAATACGATATCTCTTGTAGTTCATGATGAATCCGATGACCCGAACGGGGTCGATCTGTTCGAGAATTTGTTCGATGTGTTTCTTCCGGGTTCTGCCTGGTTCGATAACAAGAACAGCGCCCGAAACGCTCTTGGAAAGCACTACCGCGTCGGCGATCGGCAGAATCGGCGGAGAGTCGAATACGACGAAATCAAATCGCGAGCGCAGCTCGAAAACAAGGTTTGCAAGCCTGCCGCTGCTTAATAACGGAAGAGACGAGCGGCCTGCCTTTGTTGATCGGACGATCGACAGGTTTGCCGTAGTGGTTGACTGGATGACCGAAGGGATTTCCGCGGTCCCTCGCAAGACGTCGGTAATCGACGGTCCCTGGGGCGAAGTGAAGAATCCCGAAAGCTGTGGGTTGCGCAGGTCGCAATCCACAAGGCAAACGGAGAGATTGAAATCCTGTGCCAGGGCTATTGCGCAATTTGCCGCCGCTGTCGTTTTGCCTTCCTGGCTTATTGCGCTCGTGAAGAGAATGTCGTTCGTCCCCATCACTTCACAGCATGATTTCAGCCTCGCAGCGATCTTTCGAAAGGATTCTGAAAGTTCCGTGTGTGAAGGCTGAAATTCCCTGACCGTCTGCGTGACATGCGGAACTGTTGGATCGGGCCCCTCATCTCGTGGGGGATCGCTGGGTGGAATTTTCCGTTTGTCTTCTTCGGCTTTTCTTAATGCTCGCTCAATTTTTGACATATCGGCCCCTTTCGAGCAATCGGTTAGAACTCTTTCTTTTTCATCAGCAATGGCGGCTTGCACAGAATGGCAATAGTTGCAGCAAGACTCTGCGCTCTCGTTCGGAGATGATCATCCGCCGCCACTTTTCTCAAGATATGCAAGGCCCGGCCGTACTTGTGTTCGCGCACGAGTTGAATACCCAGATTGAGGTTTGCAAGAGAGATCTTCATGAGAAGTCGTCGTGAAGACGGTCGCATCCGGGCGGCGACTTGATACTTTCGCAAAGCCGTAAGAAAGTCATTCGCGCAGAACCTTTCATCGGCTCCGGATTCCTCCGGGGACGGCGCAAGATAATCACGACAGTCAGCTAGCCCTTGATAAGCCAAATACTCGAATGGCTCATTGTACATTCCGCTTCGATAATCCCCGCACAGGATACCTATGGTTCCCGCCTTTTCTATCAGCGTCCATACGGGCCGCTTCTTTCGCGTTGAATAAAGAAGGAAGCGCGGCTCGGCGAATTCCGCAATGGCCCCCACTGTTCCTTCAAGAACAATCCCGTTTCTGAGAGCAATTACCGCTCGGTGTCCCTCTCCCTCAAAGGGCGTCGGCCACTTCTTTCGCGACTCGTCAGGACTGTTGAGAACCCGGACCGCAGTAACCTCTTCGTAGGAGACATACTGTAGATTCTCGGATGACGCGCAGTCGAGCGATGAGAATTCAAAACCCTCTGCCTCCAGGGATAGTTCCAATGCCGTTCCTTTCGAAACTGTTCCATTCTTGTACAGGACGAAAATCGATGTTGTTCCCGGTTGCGCAGTCGCTGCGTGAGCCTGCTCGGACGGATCGGTCATTTGTTGCGCCAGACTGACGCCGTTATCGGGCGCGGCCTCGATCTGCGGCTGGAATGTTTGCGCGGACGGTGCAGCGTCCGGCTCAGGTTCCGCCTCACTCCTGAGTTTGCTGAGGGCCGCCGGACCGGCGCCGTTTTTCCCCATTATGTATTTGCAGATAAATTGTTTCAAAGTTCCGCGAGGTCTCTCTGTTCCTCCCAGTTGAATAACGCCTATGCCGGCCGTTCGAAAATCTCTTTGGCCGTGACGCCGGAGAAACGATCGCAACGGGACGTACTGGGCCCGCCTTGCGGAGGGCAAGGGGATGGGCGAGGGAGCAGACTCGGCGGCCGCGTGTAGGGAGCCTTGCGTTCGCATCGGCGCCGCTGAGGATCCTCGTCGGGTGCCTCCGATCACCGTTTGAGACAATTCAGAGGAACCATCGCCATTGTTCGAGTCTGAGGAATCCTCGACTATGGGGGGGCGTTTTTCCACCTTGACTTCGTATTGTTTCAATTGTTGAATGCAGGCGGCGGTTTCCTCGGCAGCCTCTGCAGGGGTCGCCTCGGGGGCAGGTGGTTGGCTCTCCACCGCCGGGAGATCTTCGGGGCCCTCGGCTGGAGTATCTATGTCCTCCTGTTCTGAAGATTCGTCGAACTTCCCTTCCAGCTCATTTATGGCCTCGTGCACGGCATCTTTATCGAACGTACTCTGTTCGGCGACGTATCCTATGAGCAGGGTCACGTCGCAGAGGGCATTGATAATACGAGGAATCCCTCCGGAAAAAGAGAAGATTTCGGCACAAGCCTCTTCAGTGAAGTGGATGTTGCCGTTCGAGCCGGCTTTTTGCAGGCGATGGTGAATGTATTCTTTCACTTCCTTCTGCCGGAGCGGTGACAAGTGGTAACGCACCTGGATACGTTGTCGTAACTGTCGCAATTCCGGCAGGTCGAGCGTCTGAGAGAACTCCGGCTGGCCAACAAAAACTATCTGCAGAAGCTTTTCTTTTGAGGTTTCAAAGTTGGAAAGCATCCGTATCTCTTCGAGATTCTTGAGGCTGAGGTTCTGAGCCTCGTCAAAGATGATGATGACGCGGCAGGTGCGCTTGAGCTGAATGAGCAGATAGTCATGAAAGAAATCAAGAAGTTCCATTTTTGAAACGGTAGGCGGGATGTTTGGAATTTCAAGGTCCTTCATGATTGCCTTGAGCAGTTCGGGGAAAGGAGCACATGGGTTGATAATGTAGGCAGTCCGGGTCTTGTCATCCAATTTGGCCAGTACCGCTCGAAGGAGGGTTGTTTTGCCCGATCCTACCGGCCCTGTCAACTGAAGGAACCCCTTTGACTCCTGCAGGCCGTACCGAAGAAAGGCAATTGCGCGCTTGTGTGAATTACTATAGAACAGGAAAGCCGGATCGGGTGTCAAACTGAATGGCCTTTCCTTCAGTTTATAGTATTCGAGATACATGTCGACCTTTTGTTACCAAGTAGGTGTAGATGCTGCCGTTGTTATTCTTTTCAGAAAGAGATGGAACGGTTCCCAGAAATGGCTTACCCAGGAACTCCTTCGCTTCTTCGATGCTTTTGAGGGAGTCGTCAAAATAATTGAAAAGAGCAACTATTCCGGCGCCGGTGCCCGTGCCGATCAGCAGGATGATGAGGAAGAGCTTCAACCTGACCGGCGCGATCGGCCTTAGGGAGGCGCGCGCATATTCAATTACCCGGAACGAGTCCTCATCGGTCGCGGCCGCTATCAGCTTTTCATTCAACCGCGCCTCTTCGAGTTTCTGGAGGAACATGTTGTAAATATTGGCCGTAACTTCATAATTGCGGGTCAGCGTGAGTAATTGCTGCTCCTGCGACGGCATGCTTCGTACACGAGCCGTGTTTTCGTCGATGTTCTGCCTGAGGTGGCCGGCCCGGCTAGTCAGCAACTCCTTTCGTAGGAGAGCGTTTTGCTTGTCCTGGGTCAACTGCTGGTAGACCGGATTTAGAATGGTCGTCTCAGAATTTAATGTCGATTCGGTTACCCCCTCGCGCTGCTTCTTCAAATTCGCAAGACGGGATTTGGTTTCGATTACCCTCGGATGGAGTTCCGTATAATTGGTTATCAGGTTCGTCAGTTCAATCTCCGCATCGATGATCCGCTGGTTAAGCATGGCGAGCATCGGATTCGCTTCGAGAGTCACCTCGGATACGATCAATTCCTTCTGTTTTTTCAATTGCTCATCGATGTACTGTACCCGGCTGGTCAGTTCCTTGATTTCAGCTTCGGCCGCCATCAGTTCGGACTTGTCGTTCATTAATTGGGTAATGTTTATGTTCATGTTTGACGGGAGTTCGGTAACATGTTGCTCCTTGAATTCGCGGAGATTGACCTCGGCTGATTCAAGTTTCCGCCTGTAGCTTTCCATTTCGGCTCGAATAAAATCATAGGTCTGGCCGGCCTGTGCAAGGCCTGCTTTTGTTCTCTCCTCGATCAGCATAGCTACGAGAGTGTTCAGAACCTTCGCGTTGATGTTGGCATCAGTCCCGCTGTATTCGAGCAGCAGAAACTTGGGAGGTTTCTGGGTGAACGTTATCTCCTTTTTGAGAAGATTGATTACCGCTTCTTTCCGTAGATATTCTTGATCGACGGACTTGCCCGATTCTCGGACCGGGCCGACCAGGCCGATTAGCTTGCTGATCGTCCTCAGATTGTATTTATCACTGTTCTCCAGGATCGTGTTCACTCCCACCTTGTCGACCACCTGTGAGAGAATTGACCACTTGATGGCGTTCTCCGAGAAGAATGTCAAGTATTCCGAAAGGTTTCGCGGGCGGTCGCGTTCTGTTTTTAGAGGATTCGCAATGGCCCCGCGATCGACCTCGACCAGGCATGAACTCTTGTAAACCTTTGGCAGAAACGACGTCGCGATCGCCAGAATGAGCATTAGAATCGATGCTGGAATCACCCCATGCCATTTGTACTTGGTGACCATATCAAGATACTGCTGGACATCCACCTTGTTTGAAGCTTGCATGATGTCGCTACCTCTGTTTTGACTGCAGTTACTGTATTAGTCTCCGATTTCCTGAAGCTCGCGAAAATAGCCGATATCCCTGCCAACCCCGAGTATCGGGGTGAAGGGGAAGAGCACCTGTTCGATTGCGTAACCTGTTTTCGCAAATCCGTTCGGAGGCACGTAAACGATGTCCCCCGGCTGCACGTGGAGATCCTTCACCTGAATTCCTTTGCGAACCACATCGCTCATGTTAACGTCGATCACAAGCGGATTTTGCAGGTCCCCCCGCACCAGGATGACTCGCCCAAGTGAGGCCCGTCTCGTAAAGCTGCCAGCTTCCTCGACCGCCTCGAATACGGTCGTCTCGCCCGTATACGGATATGCTCCCTGGCGGAAGACCTCGCCGATGACGTAAATTTTCTTGCTGTTGAATCCGGTGACGATCACAGATACTACCGGGTTCCTCACGTATTTTGAGAAGTCGGTGGTCAGCCTCTCGGAGAGCTCCATCGGAGTGAGTCCCTCAACATGAACGTCGCCAATAAGCGGGAGCGAGATTTTGCCGTCAGGACGGATGATTACAATACGATTTAATTCTTCCTGGGGTAGGACGGCTATTTCAATCATGTCGGGAGCCTCCAGATGGTATACCGCCATCGGTGCGACCGGAAACTCTCCGACAGTCGCCCCTGGTGGGGCCGACTGACACGATACGGGGACAAGGCAGACCAACAACAACACAAGGTATTTTTTCCTCATCCTTATGCCCTCCAAAGAAGATGTTTGTTTTTTCCCACAATCAAGAGAGATTGCGATTGTTTCGAACCTAACTGAGGCAATCTCTGTGCCATTTCCTAATGATTGAACAGAATGCGTATCGCGAGCAGTATCTTTTTAAGAAATAGACAGGAGAGAACCAATCGACTTACAGTAGACGTTAAGGCAAGAGATCTCTCATTCGCAGAAAATGGAAACTGAGTGTGGCGAAGCCGTTGGATCAGACGCGGTCTGGCGGCCCTGCACAGCGGAACTTCAAGCGCGCGTCCGTGGTCGAGTTACTTCCCCTCTTCCGCAAACCGGGTGTTTACGTTGTCTTCTATTTGAGTTAAATGAAAAAAATATGTTTGGAGGAATGAACATTGTTGCTATTAAAAAACATCTTACCTGTTAACCGTCTTGAAGCTGGGCGCGAGCGGATCATTTCCGCAACGCACTTGTTGATTCTGCGAGTGCTGGCACTCAGGTAGCGTACGGATGACCGTCTCCTTTCTGAAAAATCATTTGGATATAGACGGAATCCGAAAAGGATGATAGATTTGCTAAAGAACAACTTGCGCACGCTCGGCTTTGAGGGGAGGATTTCCTATGCTGGAAGAAACCGGTGGAATGTCACATGAAGCTGAAAATGAAATGGATCAAGAATCAAGCAGCACTTCGAGCGTAAGCTCGGAAGAAGTAATCGGAAGTGCGACGGCGGAAAGGATTAGCGAAGAAATCCGGCGGGACATCGAGATGAGAGTGCTTTATTATTCTCAAGCAGGGAAAGACGCAATCGATGACCGACTGGATGAACTCGATGAAGAGTGGGACATCGAACGCGCTTTCGGCGTGAATGCAGCGGGATTCACTCTTGCAGGACTCGCGTTTGGCGTTGTTTTTGGCCGTAAGTGGTATATCTTGCCCGTGCTGGCCGCCGGTTGCCTCTTGCAGCAGTCGCTAAAGGGATGGACGGCGCCCATGACCCTGCTGCGCATGCTCGGCTTTCGCACTCCGGCCGAGATCGATGCGGAACGCTATGCTCTGAAGGCCCTGCGCGGAGATTTCCAGGAAATACACCCGACAGAAGAGAAAGAGCAAAAAGACCTTAGCAGAATCCTTGGCGCGGTGGAACGATAAGATTCTAGAGTATTGGCCTTGAAAGGATGGGAAAAGGGGGGTGAGTTGTTTTCCTCGTTGCCGGAATGCGCTCGTCAAATGACTTAGACATACACTCGACGACGTAGTGGAGATCGTGAAGATGATCAAGGTCAAAACCTTCGGCTCACAATTCAAGATATTTCATATCACGCAGGAATTGACTGATCTGGATGCGCAAGTCAACGAATTCATTGCGAAAAACAAGGTGCGAAAGGTTATTTCCGTATCGGACGCAACCACGACAGATACATCGGGCGCCACAATCGGGATCATTCGAGTCGTGACATATGAGGAGTAGGAGCGCGTGACACAGTACATTAAGTGCTCTTCCTGCGGCTCGATAAATCGAGCCAGTGACAGAAAAGGGAAGAAAGCCGTTTGCGGAAAATGCAAGACCACGTTAGACTTCTCCGGCGCAACATCCGACCAGCCGATTCCAGTCACGGACGCGACTTTCGATCATGAAGTGCTTATCGCACGAATTCCGGTATTAGTGGATTTCTTCGCCACTTGGTGTGGCGCCTGCAGGTCGCTCGAACCATCATTGGACGCCATGGCTTTACGCTATAAGGGAAAAGTCAAGGTCGCCAAGATCGACGTTGGTCAAAATCCGCAATATGCGAATAGATATCAGATCAAGGCTACTCCCACTCTGATTGTCTTTCAGGCAGGACAGCTCGTTGAGAAGGTTGAAGGAGCACTGCCGGAACAGGCCCTTGAGCGCCTGTTACAAAAATATGCCGCCTGATTCTGAAAAGCCCTCAAATCTCAGCCGGGCATGAAATAAATCCACGGGCACAACCTCTGTTGTTACCGCATATCGGGAAATTGAGCGTCCGAAACGGCGGCCTCACTCCGTCGGCCCGTGAGTGATCAACCGCTTGCAGCGGCAGGAGAATCTGCCTCGTCGGCGAAAGATTAAACTCACGCTATCCTCTTCCCGGATTCCGGACCGGGTGAAAGATCATACACCTCCTCGATAGTGATGACGACGGCATATTTTACCTTTGTTCGATCCATTCGGACCGAATCGACAAGTTCGAGTGCCTTCTCAAACACGGGCCCGGAATCCACTATCTGGGCGACCCCCTTGAATTGGTATCCTTCATATGCCGGCGGATTAACCACCGCAATGGCTACGCGAGGATTCTGCAGGAGGTTTCGTTTCGTCTTTTGCGAATAGAGGTCCGCAAACACCAGTTGGTCATCGTTGAGCACGCCAAGCGATCCTTTTGGCACAACATTCGGGAATCCTTCATTGTTGCTTGTTGCCACATAGGCCAATCGCTCCTGGCTCAGGAATTCCTTGATTTGTGCGTTCAATTTTCCCATGGATTCTCTTCCCTTCAGCGGTTCTTCCTTAGTTTGCGGCTTCCCGGGTTGCTGCGCAAGCAATGGAAATCGAGAGGACGATTACCGGCAGAAACTGCTTGACATGATGCCGAAGGTGTGATATATAGTCACTGGGTGACCGCCCAGTCATTCACCCCGGAGAATGAAATTCCCATGGCCAAGGATGCACTTCAAAAAATTGATGCGAAAAAACGCGACCGCATTTTTCGAAATGCCGCCGCCGAATTCGCCCGTTGCGGCTATCACAAAGCCAACGTCAATGTTATCGCACAGCGGGCCGGCATCGGAAAGGGGTCGATCTATCTTTACTTCGCAGACAAACTCGACCTCTATTACTCGACTTTTAGAGAAGCCGTCAGGATCCAGGAAAAGCTGTTCGATTCCATCGAAGGTATGGCGTTGGACCCGCTTGTAAAAATAGAGAAACTTTTTGACGAAAGCCTCAAGATATTCCCGCAGTATCGGGGCATGTTCAAGATGTATTTTGATTTGAGTACGTCAGGCGATGAGCGGTCGCTTGTCGATTTGGCGCAGCTTTTGGAGAAGCGATCGGCCCGATTTTTTACTGCGATTCTGAAAAACGGCATCCGTGAGGGGCGCATTCGAAAGGATCTCCCCCTTCGTTATGCCGCCTACGTTTTGGATTGTATCTATTCCACTTTTTTCTCGAGTTTGGCGTGTTCCTATCAGGGAGAACGCTTTCGCGTATTTACGCGCCAGGAACTCTCACAGAATGGCGACAATATCAAGCAGCATGTGAATCAGATCCTTAACGTTCTCGGAACGGGCATTAATGCGCCCGGCGACACAAGAGGGAACCACTCCAGCCGGTAAAGCAAGGGGAGGAAGCAATGATTATTGGAGTTCCGAAGGAAATCAAGACCGACGAAAATCGAGTGGCAATTACCCCATCGGGCGTTTCTGCGTTTGTGGGCAATGGACATCAGGTGTTGATTGAAAGAGACGCGGGGCTAGGAAGCGCTATTGCGGATCAGGCTTACATGAAGGCCGGCGCCCGCATGTGTGACGATGCCAAGGATGTGTGGGAACGGGCGGATATGATTATCAAGGTCAAAGAGCCGCTCGGCCCGGAATTCTCTTTGATGCGGGAAGGGCAAATCTTATTTACATATCTTCATCTGGCGGCCGACCGAGCCCTCACGGAAAATTTGATGGAGAAGAAAGTCGTGGCCATAGCCTACGAGACGATCCAGCTCGATGACGGGTCGCTTCCACTGCTCACGCCAATGAGTGAGGTGGCCGGAAGACTCTCCATCCAGATGGGAGCATATTGCCTTGAGGCAAAAAACGGAGGCAGCGGCATTTTGCTTCCGGGCGTTTCGGGAGTTCCGCCCGCGAAGGTCGTTGTTGCGGGCGCCGGCATAGCCGGCACGAACGCCTGTTTTGTCGCGGTCGGAATTGGAGCGCGAGTGAGTATCCTGGATATCAATCCGGCGCGCTTGAGATACATTCATGACGTCACGCAGGGGCATGTTTCAACGTTGATGTCGAATCCGGCCAATCTCGAGGAGGAAGTCGTTAATGCGGACCTTGTTATCGGAGCTGTCCTGATTCCCGGTTGGCGCGCGCCCAAATTAATTACTCGTGAAATGCTCAAGCACATGAGGAAAGGCTCGGCATTGGTCGACATCGCAATTGACCAGGGCGGTTGCTGTGAGAGCTCGCATCCCACTACGCATAGAAACCCGACTTATATAGAAGAAGGTGTCGTTCACTATTGTGTCGCAAATATGCCGGGCGCAGTTCCGAGGACTTCGACCTATGCGTTGACGAACGCGACATTGCTCTACGGCCTGGAGATCGCTAACAAGGGCTGGGAGCGCGCGGTGGATGAAAATCACGTTCTTAAGAAGGGCGTGAACGTTGCATACGGGCAGGTTACCCACTGTGGTGTCGCAGAAGCCTTTGGATTGGCTTGTACCTCCGTCTAAGAGAGCGGAGCGTTCGAAATGAAAAGATAATGCTTGCCTAAGGGAAAACATCCGGTATAGAATGTGTCGGTTCTAGTGCGCCAATGGTGTGTTGGAATCGTCAACCTGGTAGCAACGACATTATTCATGGGAGGAATCTCTTTGGCACAGACCACCACGAAACATCTGACCGACCGAAAAGAACTCGAGAAGTTCTTGAAAAGGAAAGTGGCGGATGCGCAAAAAAAAGTACTAGAACTTGCACGGATAGCGATGGGTGGACATTTGGGCGGAGGCCTGTCCATGATCGATGTTACCGTTGCACTCTATCACCATGTCATGAATATCGATCCCGCAAATCCGGCTTGGCCCCACCGCGACCGCTTCATTCTGAGCAAAGGGCACGGCGCCATCGCACTCGATGCCATTCTCGCCCAAGTCGGTTACTTTCCCGAAGATAAACTGGAGACCTTTAACAAGCTGGACAGCCCCTTCGGCATGCACACCAATGCGCATTCCACCCCGGGCATCGAGCATTCGACGGGCTCTCTCGGGCATGGCCTCTCGGTGGCCGTCGGCATGGCGCTTGGCGCCCGCCTGGATCGGGCCGATTGGCGCGTCTTCTGCCTTCTCGGCGATGGCGAGTTACAGGAGGGTAGCGTGTGGGAAGCTTTCATGAGCGGCAGTCATTATAAGCTCGGAAACCTGATTGCCGTCATTGATCGAAACGGTTTTTCACTCGATGGGCGGACCGAGGAGGTCATGGCGCTCGAGCCGCTGGCCGAAAAATTGCGCGCCTTTCAATGGAACGTGCTCGAGGTGGGCGGACACGACATGGCGCAACTGCTGAACATTTTCAACGAGCTCCCGCCGCCCTCAAGCGAAACTCCGACGGCCATTATTGCCAATACCGAGAAGGGGCACGGTGTCTCATTCATGGTGAACAATGCAAAATGGCACTATGGCGCCATCGATAGCGATCTGGAAGCGCAAGCCATTAAGGAAATCGATGCGAGCGTTGCGGAGGCATAGCCCGCTCGCTATCCGGAGGGAAATAGGAAATGGCCGAAGGTTTTACGTATAATATTGAAACAATCGATATGCTCACCCAGGCCGAAGTCTACGGCAAAATGCTGGTAGAAATGGGCCACCGGAACAAGAATATCGTTGTGCTGACCGCCGACCTCATGCGTTCCAACAAGACCGGGGAATTCTTCCGTGCCTTCCCGGAGCGGTCGTTCAACGTCGGCATTGCCGAACAGAACTTGTTCGGCGTTGCAGCCGGACTTGCCCGGGCCGGGAAAATCCCGTTTGTGAGCACCTTTGCAGCCTTCGCGTCAATGCGCGCCTGCGAACAGGTGAGGACGGATATCGCGTATAATTACCTGCCGGTAAAGATTGTGGCGACTCATTCCGGACTGAGCATGGGCACGGGCGGACCAACACATTTCGCGACAGAGGACATCGCAATCATGCGTTCATTTGCGAATATGACCGTAATCGTCCCGGCCGATGCAATCGAGACGGCTCGCGCCGTCTCGGCCAGTCTCGAATGGCCCGGACCGGTTTACATGCGCATTGGGCGGGGTCTGGAGCCGGCGGCCTATGAGAATGACCGGTATGATTTTCAAGTCGGCAAGTCGGTGCTTATGCGGGATGGATCTGACGTTACCGTCATTTCGTGCGGTATGGCCGTTTTGGCGGCAATTGAAACGAGTCGCTCTCTCGAACAGGAAGGACTCAGCGTCCGCGTCGTCAATATGCATACAATAAAACCGATCGACCGGGATGCCATTGTCAAGGCCGCGCGCGAAACGCGCTATATCATTACCGCCGAGGAACACAACATAATCGGCGGTCTCGGAAGCGCCGTTGCGGAAGTTCTTGCGGAGGAAGGACTCCCTGTAAAACTCAAGAGGCTGGGGATTCCTGACGAATATTCGGAAATCGGCTACCCCGAGTTCTTATACAATCGTTACAACCTCGATCCGCCCAGCATGTCGGCGGCAATCAATCGGCTTCGGGAACAAAAAGCCTTCTAAATTCGATTCCCTTCCGGGCTCAGAAAGAAACGCATTTAGGCGTACTCCTGGATCATGAAGAGTGACTGTATCAGGTGGAGGAATCAGATCTATGAAAGCCGCGAAAGATTCTCTTCTGAAATTGTACGAATCGATGCAACGGCTTCGGAAATTTGAGGAAGAGGTATCGGTCCAGTTTGCGAATGGGAACGTTCCGGGGTTTGTGCATTTGTATATCGGGCAGGAGGCGGTGGCGGTGGGCGCGTGTTCGAGCCTGCGTCCG